>DATGZW010000198.1:0-8639 GCA_035297005.1 Patescibacteria group bacterium | reverse complement strand
CGCAGGGTGGTCTTCCGTCTCAAGTTGAAGCGCGTCGAAGTTTCCATGTCATGGCTCCATTCTCCAGGCTGTTCCGCAAAGGCCGGCGCGGTCAGCTCTTGCCATGCCGGTGGTGCGGGCCATGGCTGCGGAAGATGGTGTCGGCGATCTTTTTCTGATCGTCGGATAGGCTGTCATAGAGGGTCGAGAACAGAGGAATGAATGTCTTGAGGCCGTCCTCATGCGCTGCCGCCAGCTTTTCATAAGATTGAAGATCCTCGACGGCGGTCATGGTCTTGGCGTTTGCCGTGCGTTCCTTGATCAAGGCATCCATGTTCTTGGCATTGTCCCGCATCGCTTGGGCGACAGCGGTCCACCGCGGTTCCTGCTCGGCGGTAATATGGAGCTTGCCGTGCAAATCGCTGATCCGTTTTTCCACATGATCGGTCTGCGCCGCGCTTGTACTGGCGGCGGGCGTCGTCGCATCGGCGGGACCGACCAGCGTGACGGCGCCCAACAAGGCGGCGGCCGCCAAGGCGCGGGTGAGGGGAATGGTGAGACGGAACATCATCTATGCCCTTTCCTCGAAAAGTAACGTCAGGCGTCTCGTCGGCTTAGAACCGCACCGCGAAACCCTTCGGTTCGGATATACCGTGGATCCGCAAATGCCGTGTGGGAGAACCCGGATAGGATCCGAGAGGGCTGAACGGTGCCGGGGCTATTTGCAGGCTTTCCACAGCATTCGGGATGGTTCCTCCATCACCTTCACCCGCACGCGGGCGGTGCCTTTTTTTTCGAAGCCCAGCCGACGGGCGGCTCGCTTGGACAGGTCGATCATCCGGCCCAGGATGAAGGGACCGCGATCATTGACCCGCACCAGCACCGAACGGCCATTGTCGAGATTGGTCACTTGGACCACGCTGGGAAGCTGCAAGGTCGGATGGGCGGCGGTCATGCCCATTTCGTCGTAGATGTCGCCGTTGGCGGTCACCCTGCCGTGGAAGCCGGGGCCGTACCACGATGCGGTGCCGGTCTTGTTGTAATGCCATTCCAATTGGGGAAAATAGGTGATGCCGTCTATCTGATAAGGCTCGCCAACCTTGCATTTGCCGGGACGGCCCAGCATCCATTCCGGTTTCTTCGGCGGTGGACGGGCGATGATGTCCGGTTCCGGCGGCGGCGGCGTTTCCGCGCAAGCGGCCAGAAGCGCTATGGGCAGCAGCAGCGATAACCGGCTCGTCCAGGACATGGCATCCCCCCTTTGGATGCCATGAGACTGCCAAATTTAGGTTATTATTCCCTTACGAGGTATCGGAAAACGCATAGGGATGGCCCCCCGATTCGCGCGGAGCCTTATTCCGTCCGCATGTCGATCAGGAACATCTTCACCGCCTGTTCCAGGGTCTGGCTTTCCTGCATCAGGTCGTTCGCCGATTCGAATACGATCTGCGCCATGTGGCCGGTTTCGGCGGCGGTCCGGGCGACGCCGGAAATATTGCTGGCGACCTCACGGGTGCCGCGCGAGGCTTGTTCGACGCTGTGGGCGATTTCCGCCGTGGCGGCGCCTTGTTCTTCGACGGCGCTGGCGATCGCCGTCGAGAGTTCGGCGATCTGGGCGATGGTCCGGGCGATGCCTTCGATGGCCGAGACGGTCGCCTTGGTTTCATCCTGGACCGAACTGACCTGATTGGCGATGTCGTCGGTGGCGCGGCCGGTCTGTCCGGCCAGATGCTTTACCTCATTGGCGACCACCGCGAAGCCCTTGCCGGCATCGCCAGCGCGGGCGCTTTCGATAGTGGCGTTGAGGGCCAACAGGTTGGTCTGAGCCGCGATGTCGTTGATCAGACTGACCACCTCGCCAATCTTATGGGCCGAATTGGCTAGGCCGGAGATCTTCTTCGTCGCCTCGGCGGCTTCGTCGGTGGCGGCGCGCGAGGTCATTGCCGATTGGCTGACCTGACGGGAAATCTCGTTGATCGACGCTGCCAGTTCGCTGCTGGCAGCCGACACGGTCTGGACGTTCGCCGTCGCTTGGTCGGTGGCCGCCGACACCGCCGCGCTCTGCCGCTGGGTCTGCTCGGCATTGGCCGAGAGGGTGTCGGCAGAGGTGTGCAGATGCTCCACGGCGGCTTTGATCTTGCCCAGCATGGCGACGATTTGCGTCTCGAAACGGCTGGTGGCGTCTTCGATGCGGTGCTGACGGGCGTCGCGCAGCGCGCGCTCGGCGTGGTCATGCCTGCGGCGGGCGTCAGCCTCGACCAGGCCGACGCGCCACTGTTCCAGAGCCTGAGCCAGCGGGCCGATTTCGTCTTTGCGGTCGATGCCGCCGATCACGATGGCGGTATTTCCGCCGGCCAGAAGATTGGTGATTGCGGTCAATGTGCCGATGGGGCCGATGACCTCTTTGGCGATCAGGATAGAGGCCAGCAGTGCTGCCAAACTGACGGCGACGCCAAGACCCAGGCCGATGGCATGCTGGCGGGATTGAGAGGCGGCAATCGCCTCCTGCGTTACTGCGGACAGTTGGGTGAGGGAGTCCTCGGTGCGATGGACAGCGGCGCGCATGTCGCCTTGTAATCCGGCCTCGGGGGTCAGGCCCATGGTCTTCATCGCGCGCACCATCTCCAGGAAGGAGGAGCGATATGTATCCATGTCGCGGGCAACCGCCGCATCGAGCTTGGCCGCCTGCATGACTTTGAAGGCGTCCTCGAATTCGGTGACATATTTTTCATCGCGACGCAGCAGGAAGTCCTTCTCGTGCCGGCGCAGCATCAACATGTCTTTCGTCACGCTGTCGTTGCCGATTTCGACCAGAGACTTCTCGGCGGTGTGCACCGCATTGCGCAGATCGCCCTGTAACCCCGTGTCGGGCGTCAGCCCCGCCTTCACCTGCTGCGCCACCAGCGTCAGGAAGGTTGTCTCGTAGTCGTGGACCGCCGCCGACAACGGCGCGGTGGCGGTATCGGTAGCGATATCCTCACTTTTGGCGGCGGCGTCGAGGCTCGATACCAGTTCTGCCAAATGCGACGCTTCAGTCTTCCAGGACTCGCTGTAATGCAAATCGTTGCGCAGCAGAAAGTCCTTCTCGTGCCGGCGCAGAGTGAGGATAGACAGGGCGATTTGATCCGTCGTATTGCGCATAGCGCCAAACCGGTGGGAAACAGCTTCGCCGTGCCAGGAAATCGCCATTTCGGCGATGATCCCAAATGCCGCGATGGCCACCACCAGCGCGAATTTTGCCGTTATCGACAGGTTTTTCAGCACATTAACTCTCCTATCGATTCCAGGGGCACGCTATCCCCCGTCGATTGTGACAGATTTATGTCTCTTCTTTGGGCGGAGCGTCAAGTATTGCCACCATGTGATTAATTTTTTTGCATTTTTCGAATATTTAACAACTATTAATGGATTAGCTGGTAGTCGTGTCTATTTTGCAGGCATCGGCGGCGAGGTAAAATTATTGGTTGTTTACACTGCGGGGCCGGAGGTGTCGTTGCACAGCCTCAACTCAATGCTCGGAGCGCAGGCGAGATCCTTACTTCTCATAAGTGATGCCTCAGGACATAGTGGTGTTCAGTTCGGGTCACGGGAAGAACCACCATGCGAATTTTTGCGGCGATCTTGTTCGTCTGCCTGTTCGGACAGGCGGCGTGGGCTGATGAAACCTTGGTGCAGATTCCTAGCCGTCCCGGTGTGACCGTGCCGGTTTTGCTGCTGACGCCTCCGCCAGCGGCGACGCCGCCGATTGCGGTTATTCTTCTGGTTGGGAGTTCTGGCAATGCTGGCTTGGAAGGCTATGCGCCGGGGTATCGGAGCCAGAACTTTCTGTTCCGCTCGGCCGATCTGTTCGCTGGCAAAGGCCTGCTGACCGCTGTCGTCGACGTACCTTCGGACCGTGGCGATTTGTGGAACTTCCGCGCGACAGCCGATCATGCGACCGATATCGCAGCCGTCATCGCAGCGTTGCGGGCGAGGGGGGCTGCGTCGGTGTGGCTGGTGGGAACCAGCATGGGCAGCGTGTCCGCCGCACATGTGGCGGGGCGTCTGACGCAAGGCGGGCCGGATGGCGTGGTGCTGACCTCCAGCGTGGTGCTGTCTTCGAAAAAGAGCATCGAAACCGTGATGACCGCCGACCTGGAGGCAATTACCGTTCCCGTGCTGGTCGTGGGGCACCGCAGCGACGCCTGCAAATTCTCCAGCCCCAGCATGATTTCCAGCATTCTGCGCGAGTTGAGCCACGCCCCCATCAAGGCCGAACTGCTGATGGAAGGCGGCGATGCGCCCCGCTCGGAAGCCTGCGAGGCTCTGGCCGCACATGGCTATATCGGTGTGGAAGAGGCCACGGTGACGGCGATCGCCGCCTGGATTCACGGTCCCAAAGCAGCCCCTTGACCGAGATGTGTTGGCGAATAACCGCCGGTTGGAAGCGTTGAAAGGTGGACGGACAGACGAGTGGCCGTCTATGATTGTGCTTCCGTTCCCCATTGAGAACCGAGACCGTCTTGCCTGAAAATTTAAAAGTCTCTTGGCGCCATACGACAGTGGGGATCGTGTCCGACAATGGGGAATGGCGTCGTGCCTTGCGGGCCATGCTGTCCTCGTTTGGCGCAGCCGACGTCATCGAATCGCCCAGCGGCGCCGACTTCCTGAAATTCGCCGAGACGGGCAAGACGTCCTTGGACCTGTTGATGGTCGATGACGAGATGAAACCGCTGGACGGTTTCGCCATGATGTATTCGCTGCGGTCCTCGCCGGATCTGGCTTGCCGCCGCGTCACCTCCATCCTGATGCCCAGCCATGGCGACGTGGAAGTCCTGCGCCGCGCCTTGGATTGCGGCTATCACAGCGTCTTGCCCAAGCCGTTTTCGGCCAATGTTTTGGGCCAGCATGTGCAGCGGGTGCTGATGCGGCCGATGACCTGGAAAGAAACCGGCGACTTCATCCGTCCGGTTCCGATCAAGGCGTCGTAAGTCGCGACCGGCGCGGCCGGTTATTTCTTCTTGGTGGTTTCGCCCTCGAACGGCGTTTGGCTCATCGGCACCGTCTCGCCATCGACCTTCAAGGTGGTGGCGTATTCCTTGCGCCATTCGCGGTTGGTCTCGCCCGATTTCTTGCGGGCTTGAGACTTTTTGACGCAATCTTGAATCATCTGATCCATGGCGCTCAGCTTTTTCGGCGGAGCGGGCTTTTTGGGCTTTGTCTTGGGCATGCAACCTCTCATGCGGTGATGGGGGAGGTGGGCCGTGACGTCTATCGTCAGGATGGGGCACCGGCGCCCCTGCTGTCCACGGAATAGCGCGCATGGCGTAATCGTGCGGGCGCTCCCGCCCCATTTGGGCCACACCTTCGGCGTAGCGTCACTTTCCCGACAATCCCCCGCATGATACGCCAAGGATTAAAGTGAGTAAGCCGCCCCGTCATTCGCCGGAGGATCCCATGCGCAACCGCACGCAAATCATGTTGCTTCTAATTGGGACGGCAATCCTGACGGCGCTGATCGTCACCCTGGCGACGGTGTGGTTCACCCAACCGGAAACCCTGACCATCGCGGTCGGCCCCTCGGGCGGGGTCGAATATCAGTTCGCCGAAAAGCTGGCGGGGCTGCTGGCGCAGAACCATGCCTCGGTGCGCCTGTCGGTGTTGCCCCAGGACGGCCCGGTGATGGCGGCCAACCGGCTGGTGCGGCGCGAGGCGGATTTGGCGATCTTGCGCACCGATACCAAGATCCCCAGCCATGCCCGCGCCATCGTCATCCTGGAGCACGATATGGTGCTGCTGATCGGGCCGCATGTCAGCAAGGTCAAGTCCATCGGCGATCTGGCCGGCAAGAAAATCGCCGTGCTGGGCGATGATGGGCGCAACGAGGCGGTGGTTCGTCATATTCTCAGCTTTTACGAGATAGGCACACCGAAGGCCCGTACCATCATGCAGACGGTGCCGACCGCCAGCCCCATCGACAGCCTGTTGACGATGGGCGGCTTCGACATCGTCATCGCCATCGAGCCGCTGTCGCGCATCGCCAAGACCAGCGATTTCGGCGATTTGTCCACCCGCATGGGCGGCTTCAGCCTGTACGGGATCGGCGAATCCAAGGCCATGCAACTGCGCATCCCCGGACTGTTCGCCGAGACCATCAATGCCGGGTTGCTGTCGGAATCGCCGCGCACTCCCGATGACGACCTGGACACGGTGGGGCTGGAGCGGCTGTTGGTGGTGCGCGGCAAGGTGGCCGACAGCAAAGTCGGCGAGCTGATGCGAGTAATCTTTGAAAACAAAGGCGAATTATCTATCGACCAAACGTTCGCTACAGCCATCGAGCCCCCCGATTTGGAGAAAGACGCCCTGATTCCCGCCCATCCCGGGGCCAGCCAGTATGTCGAAGACGAGGAAAAGACCTTCGTCGACCGCTATAGCGACATCATCTATCTGACCATGTCGGTGGGCAGCATCATCGGCTCGTTGGGGCTGGCGACCTTTACGGCGGTGACGCGGGTGCGCCCGCGCCGGGCCAGTGAACGTACCGACGACGTTCTGGCGGTGACCGACAAGATCAAGGTGGCGGAAACGCCGTTCGACCTTGATCTGGCCGAGACCGAGTTGGAGGACATCCTTAAGCAAGTCCTGCGCGGGCTGAAGGACGGCACCGTCTCGGCCAATGGCCTGGACGCCTTCCGCCTGTGCTACGAACACGCCCGCGAAGCGCTCAACCGCCGCCGCCATAGCATGTCCGGACAGCCTCCGCCGCATCCTTTCCCTTGACCGGGGGCTGCGCTACAGTGCCGCTCCCCGTCCGTTCCGGTGAGTATTGTTTCGATGTCGCATAGCCCGCTCGATCCCCCCGATTGGGACGTCTTCCGCCGCCAAGCCCATGATCTGCTGGATCACTTGATCGGCAAGTTGGAATATGTTGCCGACGGCCCCGTCTGGCGTCCGGTGCCCGATGCGGTCAAGCAGCGCCTGGCGGTCGACTCGCCGAGCCTGCCGCAGGGTGTCGAACAGGTTTGCGCCGAACTGCGCGAACTGGTGCTGCCTTATGGCGCCGGCAACACTCATCCACGTTTCTGGGGCTGGGTGCATGGCACCGGCACCCCTGGCGGCATGCTGGCGGAGATGGCGGCGGCGGCGCTCAACACCAATTGCGGTGGCCGCGACCATGGCGCCATCTATGTCGAGCGGGCGGTGATCGAGTGGGCGCGCCAGTGGTTCGGCTTCCCCACCGGCGGCGGCGGGCTGCTGGTCGGCGGCACCTCGATGGCCAATCTGCTGGGACTGACGGTGGCGCGCAATCACAAGGCTGGGCGCGACATCCGCGCCGAGGGCTTGGGCGATCTGCGCATGGTCGGCTACACCTCGGCCGAGGGCCATTCCTGCCTGACCAAAGCCTTCGAGGTCTTGGGTCTGGGCCGCCAAGCCTTGCGCCGCGTCGGCGTCGATGACCACTGCCGCATGGACGTCGCCGCCCTGTGCGCCGCCGTTGCTGCCGACCGCGCGGCCGGCTTGCAGCCGTTCTGCGTCATCGCCACCGCCGGCAGCGTCAACACCGGAGCCATCGACGACCTCGCCGCCATCGCCGATTTCTGCCGCGACGAGGGCTTGTGGCTGCATATCGATGGTGCGTTCGGCGCGGTGACCATCCTCTCCGAAGCGCTGGCCCCGCGTCTGGCTGGGATCGAGCGGGCCGACAGCATCGCCTTCGATTTCCATAAATGGCTGCATGTGCCCTATGATGCCGGATGCATCCTGGTGCGCGATCAAGCCTTGCAAGAAGCAACCTTTGGCGGTCGTCCGCATTATCTGGCGACGGCGGGCGGTCTGGCAGGCGGCGATCCCTTGCCTTGCGACCTTGGCGTCGAGCTGTCGCGCGGCTTTCGCGCGCTGAAGGTGTGGTTCACCCTCAAGGAACAAGGCACCCAGCGTCTGGCCGAGGCCATGGAGCGCAACTGCGCCCAAGCCCGCGCCTTGGCCGACCGCATCCAGACGCGCCCGTTGCTGCGCCTGATGGCTCCGCTGTCGCTGCAAATCGTCTGCCTGCGCTATCAGCCGCCCGGCTTCACCGAGGAGGCGGTCGATCTGCTCAATGCCCGGCTGGTGGCGGAGTTGCAGGAACGCGGCATCGCCGCACCCTCGACCTGCCAATTGCAGGGGAGGCTGTGCATCCGAATCTGCATCACCAACCACCGCAGCGGCGACGAAGATTTCGTCCTGCTGGTCGAGGCTATTGAAGAGATTGGAGCGGAGTTGGTGGAAGGTTGATGTGACTGGGAAGTCAGAATATTTTCTAAAATTTCGTCATGCCCGCGCTTATCGCGGCTATCTACGCCTATAAGCCAGCACATACTGCTTAATTACAGTGAATGCTGAGCGGCGTGGATGGCCGGAACAAGTCCGGCCATGACGACTTTAGTGTGATTTCAGAAGTTGTTTCACGCTAGCACTGGAAGCCGGCTCACAATCATCCTCAACTTATCAATGACCATCTGCAACTCCGGCTTCGGATCATGCCCCTGCACCATGGCGCGGATCAGCGGGGCGCTGGCGGAGATGCGCAGCCCGGCATGACCGGGCGCGCAGGCCACCGGCTGGCCGATCAGACATCGGTTGCGCGCCAGTTCGGTATAGACGACGCGTAACGCCGCCATGTCCATCCAGCCGCCGCCGGG
>DATGZW010000197.1:0-4949 GCA_035297005.1 Patescibacteria group bacterium | reverse complement strand
CCAGCAGGTTTTCGGGGGCGATGCGCAGGAACTCCTTCAGCGCCCGTTCGGTGCGCACCACCGGCATGTCCAGATAGCGGGCGTCGAAGGACAGCGCCGTCTTCGGCTGACTGAACTGCACCTTGGCCGAGAACAGCAAGGCGTATTCGGCGACATGCGGCGGCGCTTCGTAGCGGAAATCCGCCGACAGGATAGGGATGCGGCGGTTGACCAGCCAGCAGGCCAAGCGATGCACGAACATCAAGATCGTTTCATGGGCGAAGATGCGCGCCGGCTGGTCGGGATGCACCTCGCGCAGCACCAGACGCGCCACTCCATCGGCCTGCGACAGTTCGCCGCTGAGATCGTCGATACA
The DNA here is from genome assembly GCA_035297005.1 of Patescibacteria group bacterium. GTDB lineage: Bacteria > Pseudomonadota > Alphaproteobacteria > Rhodospirillales > Magnetospirillaceae > DATGZW01. The sequence continues at coordinate 4,594 of DATGZW010000197.1, read as the reverse complement.
CAGCGCGAAGAAGCGCAAGGCCCGCACCAGCGCCCGTTCCAGGCTGCGGCAGTGGATCACCGCATGCCCCAGCATGGCGAAGCTGCCGACCTTCATGCGCCGGGAATCCAGGCCGAAGAACTCGTCGTCGAGGGTCTGCACCACCAAGCGCACCAGCACCGTGTACAGCGCCGCCGACACGCGGGCATGCGCCAGCCCCAGCAGACTGGGAGAAATCCCACTTTCCGCCAACAGTTCCTCGGCATCGAAGCCCCGCTGACGAACGCCGTCCAGCAGAGCCTCGACGAAACAGATAGAGATCGTCCCCTTAGCCATGACCCTCGCCCTAGGCGCGCGCAGAAGCGCCCTCGTTCAATCCCTTAGCCTAAGAGATGTTGCAAATTCTGTCAGGCATTTTGACGGGTCGCGACATCGACCATTTTGCGCCCGCCACGATAAGGTTTCCGCCAATCGGACCGCCAAGGTCCGGAAAAGAAAGTTTGGGCGAGAGCGACACGGTCCAGAGTCTGGATTTCGCGTCATGACGGAGGGGACCATCGGACGGCCGCGAACAGCGGACCGAGCCTGTCGTCGTCTCGCCCCCACGCGATATTTGGACGGGACAGCGAGAATGCAGATCAAGGACAGCGTGTTCATCGTCACCGGCGGCAGTTCCGGCCTGGGCGCCGCCACCGCCCGCATGGTGGTGGAGAACGGCGGCAAGGTGGTTATCGCCGACCTCAACCAAGCCGGCGGCATGGCTCTGGCCGCCGAGTTGGGCGACAGCGCCCGCTTTGCCCACACCGACGTCGCCAACGAAGCCAGCGCCGCCGCTGCCGTCGAGATGGCACTGAACAGCTTCGGCGCTCTGCATGTCTTGGTCAACTGCGCTGGCGTCTGTCCCGGTGAAAAGATCGTCGGGCGCGATGGACCGCATTCGCTGGACACGTTCCTGCGCACCATCACCATCAATCTGGGCGGCACCTTCAACATGCTGCGCTTGGCCGCCGTGGCCATGAGCAAAGGCCCGGTCAACGCCTCGGGCGAGCGCGGGGTGATCATCAACACCGCGTCCATCGCCGCCTTCGACGGCCAGATCGGGCAAGCCGCCTATGCCGCGTCGAAAGGCGGCGTGGTCGCCATGACCTTGCCCATCGCCCGCGAACTGGCGCGGTCGGGCATCCGCGTGATGACCATCGCGCCGGGCATCTTCGAGACCCCGATGATCATGGGCATGCCGCAAGAGGTGCAGGATTCGCTGGGCAAGCTGGTGCCCTTCCCGGCACGCCTGGGCAAGCCGGAGGAGTTCGCTTCGCTGTGCCGCTCCATCTGCGAAAACACCATGCTCAACGGCGAGGTCATCCGCCTGGATGGCGCCGTCCGCATGGCCGCCAAATAAGCCGCCCCAACCGCATTCGACCGGAGACCTGTCATGACTCGTGAAGATCCCATCGTCATCGTCGGTTCGGCCCGCACCCCCATGGGCGGGCTGCAAGGCGACTTCAAAGACGTTGCCGCCACCCGCCTCGGCTCGACCGCCATCGCCGCCGCCGTCGCCCGCGCCGGCATTGCCGCGACCGACGTGCAGGAAGTCATCATGGGCTGCGTGCTGCCCGCCGGCCTCGGCCAAGCCCCCGCCCGTCAAGCCTCGCTGGGGGCCGGGCTGCCGCTGGCCGCCGGCTGCACCACGGTCAACAAGATGTGCGGCTCGGGCATGAAGGCGGCGATGCTGGCGCATGACCTGATCCTGGCCGGCACCAACGACATCATGGTCGCGGGCGGTATGGAGAGCATGTCCAATGCCCCCTATCTGCTCGACCGCGCCCGCTCCGGCTATCGCATGGGGCATGGCCGGGTCATCGACCATATGTTCTTCGACGGCTTGGAAGACGCCTACGACAAAGGCACCCTGATGGGCGCTTTCGCCGAGGATTGCGCCGAGGCCTATCAGTTCACCCGCGAACAGCAGGACGATTGGGCCATCACCTCGCTGACACGCGCCCAGGCAGCCATCACCGACGGCTCGTTCAAGGGCGAGATCGCCCCGGTGCTGATTACGTCGTCCAAGGGCGACACCACCATCGACAGCGACGAACAGCCGCCCAAGGCCAAGCTCGACAAGATCCGCACGCTGAAAGCCGCCTTCCGCAAGGGCGGCACGGTGACGGCGGCGAATTCCAGCTCGATCTCGGACGGCGCCGCCGCCCTGGTGCTGATGCGCCTGTCGCAGGCGGAAAAGCGCGGATTGACGCCGCTGGCCGCCATCCGTGGGCACGCCACCCATGCCGACAAACCCAATTTGTTCCCCAGCGCCCCGGTCGGCTCGATTGAAAAGCTGCTGGCGCGGGTCGGCTGGAGCAAGGATGCCGTCGATCTTTACGAGGTCAACGAGGCCTTCGCCGTGGTCGCCATGGCCGCCATGCACGACCTGGGTTTGCCGGCAGACAAGGTCAACATCCACGGCGGCGCTTGCGCCTTGGGTCATCCCATCGGCGCATCGGGGGCACGCATCATCGTCACCTTGCTGGCGGCGTTGCAAAAGCACGGCCTGACCAAAGGCGTCGCCAGCTTGTGCATCGGCGGCGGCGAGGCGACAGCGGTCGCCATCGAACGCCTGACCTGAGCCGCCCCTTTTCGAGCTGATTGGTGACACCATGACCCTGCACACCGACGAGCAAGTTCTGATCCGCGACACCGCGCGCAACTTCGCCCAAGAGCGCCTTGCCCCGTTCTCGGCGCAATGGGACCGCGAATCCTCCTTCCCTGCCCAGGCCATCCGCGAGATGGGCGAGTTGGGCTTCCTCGGCATGCTGCTGCCCGAGGAATTCGGCGGCTCGCATATCGGCAATGTCGCCTATGTGATGGCGATGGAGGAAATCGCCGCCGGTGACGGCGCCTGCTCGACCATCATGAGCGTGCATAACTCCGTCGCCTGCATGCCGATCTTCAAATTCGGCACCGACGAACAGAAGCAGCGCTTCCTGCCCAAGATGGCGCAGGGTGAATGGCTGGGCGCCTTCGCCCTGACGGAACCGCATGCCGGCTCGGAAGCGGCCAGCCTGAAGGTCAAGGCTGTCCGCGACGGCGACCATTATGTGCTGACCGGCACCAAGCAGTTCGTCACCTCGGGCAGTTCGGCCCAGGTGCTGATCGCCTTTGCCGTCACCGATGCGGCAGCGGGCAAAAAGGGCATCTCCGCCTTCATCGTCCCCACCGATACCCCCGGCTACACGGTGGCGCGTATCGAGGACAAGATGGGCCAGCATGCCTCGGACACCTGCCAGATCGTCTTCGACGACATGCGCCTGCCCGCCTCGCTGCGCCTCGGTGAGGAAGGTCAGGGCTACAAGATCGCCTTGTCCAACCTGGAGGGCGGCCGCATCGGCATCGCCGCGCAGTCGGTCGGCATGGCCCGCGCCGCCTTCGAGGCGGCCCGCGATTATGCCCGCGAGCGCATCACCTTCGGCAAGCCGCTGACCGAGCATCAGGCCATCGCCTTCAAGCTGGCCGACATGGCGACCAACCTTGCCGCCGCCCGTCACATGGTCCACCACGCCGCCCGCCTGCGCGACGCCGGCCAGCCGTGCCTGACGGAAGCGTCGATGGCCAAGCTGTTCGCCTCCGAGACTGCCGAGCGGGTGTGCTCCTCGGCCATCCAGGTGCTGGGCGGTTACGGCTATCTGAGCAACTATCCGGTCGAGCGCATCTATCGCAACGTCCGCGTCTGCCAGATCTACGAGGGCGCCAGCGAGATCCAGCGCATGCTCATCGCCCGCGATCTTTAGCATGGGACCGTTGGCCGGCATCAAGGTCGTCGAAATCGCCGGGCTGGGACCGGGGCCGTTCTGCGCCATGCTGCTGGCCGATTTGGGAGCCGAAGTCCTGCGCATCGACCGCCCCGGCAGCCGCGATGTCTTGGCCCAGCGCTATGACATCCTGGCGCGCGGGCGTCGGTCGGTGGCCATCGACCTCAAGCATCCGCAAGGGGTCGAGGCGGCGTTGCAACTCATCGCCAACGCCGACGCCCTGATCGAAGGCTTCCGCCCCGGCGTCATGGAGCGTCTGGGGCTGGGGCCGGAAGTTTGCCTAACCCGCAACGCCAAGCTGGTCTATGGCCGCATGACCGGCTGGGGGCAAAGCGGGCCGTTGGCCGCCACCGCCGGTCACGACATCAACTACATCGCCATCTCGGGTGCCCTGCACGCCATCGGCGAGGCTGGCGGCGGGCCGGTGCCGCCGTTGAATCTGGTGGGAGATTTCGGCGGCGGCGGACTGTTGCTAGCCTTCGGGCTGGTCTGCGCTTTGCTGGAAGCACGCGGCAGCGGTCGCGGGCAAGTGGTCGATGCGGCGATGACCGATGGCTCGGCGCTGTTGATGGCGATGATCTACAGCCTCAAGGGCAACGGCATGTGGCAGGACCAGCGAGGCAGCAACCTGCTCGACGGCGGCGCGCCGTTCTACGGCACCTATCAATGCGCCGACGGCAAATGGATCGCGTTGGGCTCCATCGAGCCGCAGTTCTATGCCCAACTGGTCGCCAAATGCGGGCTCGACGATCCATTGTTCCAGCGCCCGCAGGACCGCGCGCAATGGCCCGAACTGCGCCGCAAGCTGG
>DATGZW010000196.1:0-3076 GCA_035297005.1 Patescibacteria group bacterium | reverse complement strand
GTCGAACTTGATGCCGATCCCCGATGGCGCGATCAACACCAAGCCGGGCGCCGGCCATTATTTCGCCAATTACGAGAATTCGTTCGGATTTGCTTACGGTAGCCTCACAGGCTCGCAGGTAGCGCAGATTAACGCGACGGTCGACGCAGTCAATGCGGTCATCGTGGGAGCGGAAAAGATCGACAAGCGAATCCATCCCGTCTGCATGGACCAGCTTCTGACCAAGTATGACACGAAGCATGATCCGAACGCCAGTGCGGTCCTAGTTCCCGTCGGCGGCAGCGACTTCCGGTTCACCAATGTGATTACCGAGGGCCAGCCTTGGCCACTTCTCCCCTCCTTTAAGGATGGCGGACTCCAGGGACTGGATGGGATGCATCCGACAATTGTTGGATATACCCTCATGGCGCAAAATGTACTCGATGCGATCGGAAAATACGAAGGTATACTGGTGCCCAAGCTCGACATGGCGATGTCCGATCGTGCCGACACACTACTGACGGATATGCCGAGATTGTGGTGCGTCGTATTGCCGTTATGGCGCGACATCCGCCGAGCGTTCATCCACGGTCATCCGGCCCCCGCCCACCAGTACGCGAGTCACACGGCAGCCCTAATGCAAGCGCTACAGTTCAAGACGCGATGATGCGGTTGGGGAACGAAAGTGGAAAGCGGGAGCTAAACACTATGGTTGATCAGTCGATGATCCCGGCCATCCGGGAAGCCATAAAGCAGAATGAACTGGGTAACGCTTCACCTTACTGCCTGTCGTTCGCCTGCTTGGGAGCGAGCGGTGCCAGCTTCGGCATCTTCCAAGGCGACACTAATGTCGATCACGATGCCCGGGCGACGCTTCTCAAAGCCTTGCAGGCCAAAGCGGCGGACGTCGCCACCCAAAACCGCATCATCGCTGCCGTCAGCCGGGCCTGCCCTGGCGGCAACCCGTTAACCAAGGATGACACCGAGACTGCCAACTCCGCCCTATCCTGCGATCAAGGAATAGCGTTGGTCGATCGAATGGACGGTCGTCTACTCGATGTCGTCCTCAGCGAACTCGACAGTTGCATCTCCGCCGCGGCCTCACGGCAACAGAGCCTCGCCTCCGCAGTGCAACTGTACGTCGCTCTATGGGTGAACATGACGGGCGCCCCCGACACCTTGAACAAATGGTTGGGCGGAACGCAGGAACTCGGCCTGATGCCTCCGCTCGGGCCTGTCGTCACCAAGAACGACATCGAAAAATATCTCCAGGCCAACACCTATTTCCGAGTCCACCCTAAAAACTTCGTGCACATGCGCGATGCGGTAGCGACCGCCATGCCCTTTCTGCCCGGAACTGTGAGCGTTGCGGCATAATGACGTGATGGCCGCGCGAAGGTGCCCCATGCAAGGGAGTAATTTCTATTCCATAGAGACGCACATCTAATGTATAGGCGGCGCCGAGGTTTTAAGGATGAGAGATATGGATTTTGACCGCTTGCTCGACGCGGAGATCAACCTGTAGTTGATGCATCTCCTGCTCAGCCTCCCTCCGGTCGGGCCCTAAAACGTTGGCGAACGGCAGCCCTTTCTTCGTCAAGATTTTGACTCATCCGCTTGTCTGGGCTGCAGCTTGAAAGGCGATCATCGATGCCGCAGAGTGGACGGTTAAAGCCGAACAAAAGAAGAGCGATGCCACTCCGGCTGTTGTTCCGTTGGTACATTATCGTTTCTACCGAGCATTGCCCCTTCATGGGCTCCCGCCGAACACGTCAGTAGTCTTGGTGCGTCACGCCGCAGGGTGACGCTAGCTGTCGACGACGGCGGCTTTGGCGGGAATCTGCGGTTCGTCGTTCATGACGGTCTCGGCGAAAAAGCGTCCGATACGTCGAAATGCAATCTCTCATGCTGCCGGCCGCAAGACGCCCGTCGCAGGGGACGCTCGCCATTTGGGTGAGCCGGGGCAATCCGCCCGCGCATCGGCCTTGCCCTTTGCCTACGGCAATCGTCCGGAGCCTATGCGGCTGGTCTGCGAAGAGGGATGCGGCGAGAGCCATAATTTAATTATGGTTTTTCCGAAACAATATCTCAGGTGGACGGCACCGGCGGTTCTTTATCGCTGTTGACGACCGATACCGGGCGTAGCGATGACGGAGAAATCGACATATGGGAAAGGCGCATCTGGCGAAAGGCGTGGCCGGGCAGGTCATTGAATTGACCCTTCCCGTTGTGGCGAGCGAGACCCCGAAGCTCGCTTACACCATCCCCGAGTTCTGCGAGGCCGTCGGCCTCAGCCGGTCGATGGCCTACAAGGAGATCAAGGCCCAGCGGCTGAAGGTCAAGAGGGTGGGCGCGCGGGTTCTGGTGCCGATCGAAGAGGTCAAGGCCTGGCTGAAGGGCTGACCGGCAGCCCTGGCGCACCCCGTCAGCGGGCCGGACGCCTATTCCCGGCGCTCACGGCGAGTTGCCGTTCGTCATGCTCGAACGCCGTCTCCATGCGATCGATTTCCGACGGCTTGATACCCAAAGACGCCGCCACGGCCCGCCACCGCGACGTGGCGGCGGCGACCTCGCCAAGGATGGCATCGGCCTGGGCCAGCGACAGGCCGAAATATTCGGCGCTTTCCCGGGCCAGTTCGATGGAGCAGGTTCCTTCGTCGAGACTGATATTGGTGGAGAGGATGTGTGCCTTGACGTCGACCGGCACCGGATTGAGGTCGTAGGCGGGAGACAGCCGCCAGCCGTTTTCCCCGGCCCACAGGAAACCGTGGTTGCGCAGATGGTCATCGACATTGGAGACCAGGATGTTGAACACCATGCGCCGAAACAGTTCGGTGGCGTCGGCCTCGGTGTCGGCGCCGGTGGTGCGCAGGGCCTCGACCAGTTCGGGATAGCTGCCGCGTTCCCCGTCGATCATCCCCAGCATCGACAGCGCCGACAGGAAGGGGATACGGCGCCATAGGCGCTAGGTTAAGCTAGACAGCGGGAATCATTATGTGATTCATAGGAGAGATGCAGACATCATCTCTCCTGACCGACGATGGTTGGTCGTCCCTGCTGCGGGTTCTGCCGCAGGATATGGACCTTGACGGGTTGG
>DATGZW010000195.1:0-3056 GCA_035297005.1 Patescibacteria group bacterium | reverse complement strand
CAACCACCGCCGCCTGTAACGCTACCACCGCCCCCAGCGCCAGCCATAGCTTCCCGTTGGTGAGGAAGTTGGGGCCGAACACCGTCTCCTGACCAACGCGGGCGTTGAAGGCGTTGAAGACCTGGAACAGCACGAAGGTGGTGAAGGCCAAACTGCGCGCCTCGTCCTCCGCTTCACCCAGATGCAGACCCAAGGCAAAGACGCCCAGCGTGCCCACCGCCATGGTCGCGCCAGAGGCCAGCAGCCGCCACAGCCGCGACCAGGGCAGGATATCCTCGTCGCGCCGACGCGGCGGCTCGGCCATGATGCCTGGATGCGGCGGGTCGAAGGCCATCGCCATCGCCGGCGGGCCGTCCATGATGATGTTCACCCACAGAATATGGATGGGATGGAACGGTAGCGGCAGCCCGACCAGCGGGGCGGCGAACACCGTCAGCAACGCCCCAACATTGGTCGACAGCTGGAAGCGCACGAATTTGACGATGTTGTCATAGATAGTGCGGCCTTCGCGCACGGCACCGACGATGGTGGCGAAGTTGTCGTCGGTCAGCACCATGGCAGCGGCCTCGCGGGCGACGTCGCTGCCCGAGGCGCCCATGGCCACGCCGATGTCCGCCGCTTTCAACGCCGCCGCATCGTTGACCCCGTCCCCCGTCATTGCCACCACATGCCCGGCCTGACGCAAGGCGCGGACCACCCGTAATTTATGTTCGGACGAGACGCGGGCGAACACAGCGACGCTGTCGATGCGCTCCAGCAGCGCGGCCTCGCTCATCGCCTCCAGTTCCGGCCCCGAAACGACCGCGCCGTCCAGCCCCAGCAAGCGGGCAATCGCGCCAGCAGTCACCGCATGGTCGCCGGTGACCATCTTCACTGCAACCCCGGCCCGCCGGCATAAGCGAATGGCATCCCGCGCCTCGTCACGCGGCGGATCCATCAAGCCGGCCAAACCGAGGAACTCCAACTCGGCCAAGGCGGCGTGCGGATCGTCGGGCATGGCTGGCAGGCAGGCCGAGGCCAAGGCAATGACGCGCAACGCCTCCGCCCCCAATTCCGCCGCCTGCGCCGCCGCCGCTTGGCACGCCTGCGGGCCAAGCCGGCCGGCGCACAGCTCCAGCACCGCACCCGGAGCGCCCTTGACGCAAAGCAGCACCGAGCCATCGCTTTGCCGGTGATAAGTCGCCATGAAGCGGGTGGTGGAGTCGAACGGGATCTCGGCGATGCGCGGCAGCGACGTCCCGACCAACAGCCCGGCCTTGGCCGCCAGAACCATCAAAGCGCCTTCGGTGGGGTCGCCGATCAGCCGTCCCTCGTCGATGCGGCTATTGCTGCACAGCCACCCCGACAGCAACAGCCGCCCCATCTGCGGCAGCGGTCCGCCATCCTCGGCGCGGATGCCTTCGCCGGTCACCCGCAGCCGCCGGCCCGCGAAATACAGTGCCCGCACACTCATGCGGTTGAGTGTCAAGGTGCCGGTCTTGTCCGAGCAGATGACGGTGGTGCTGCCCAGCGTCTCGACCGCCGCCATGCGCTTGACCACCGCGCCGCGCTGCGTCATCCGCGCCATGCCGATGGCCAGAGTGATCGTCACCACGGCGGGCAGGCCTTCGGGAATGGCCGCCACCGCCAACGCGATCGAGGTCAGCAGGATCTGCCCTAGTGGCTCGCCGCGCAGCAACCCCATGCCCAGGATCGCCCCGACCACCGCCACGGCGATAACCGCCAGCCGCTTGCCCAGCCGGTCCAGGCGGATTTGCAGCGGCGTCACCGGCTGCTCGGCGCTGCCGACCAGTTCGAACACCCGGCCAATTTCCGTATCGGTGCCGATGGCAGTGACCAGCAGCGCGCCGCGCCCACGCGTCACCACGGTATTCATGAAGGCCATGTTGCGCCGGTCGCCCAGCGCCGCCGCCGCATCGGGCAGAGCCGCGCTGTCCTTGAGCACCGCACCCGATTCGCCGGTCAGGACCGATTCGTCGATATACAGGCGATGCGCCGCCACCAGCCTGCCATCGGCGGGAATGCGGTCTCCTGCCTCCAGCAACACCAGATCGCCGCACACCAACTGATCGGAAGCCAGCTTACTTTCGATCCCGCCGCGCCGCACCCGGCAGCGATGCGCCAGCATCCCGCGCAACACCCCCAGGATGCGCTCCGCCCGCCATTCCTGATGGAAGCCGAGGATCGCGTTGAACACCACCACCGCCAGGATCACCGCCATGTCCGAGGTGTCGCCGATCACCCCGGCCAGCGCTCCGGCGGCGAACAGCACCAGCGTCAGCAGATTGCGGAACTGACTGACGAACAGCCGCCAGGACGGGCGGCGCGGCGGTTCGGGCAGGCTGTTGGGACCGTCGCGTAAATGGCGGCGAGCCGCTTCGGTTGGATCGAGGCCGTGCGCCGGATCGGTATCGAGCAGGCGCGCCACCTCGGCAGCGGAGACCCTATGCCAGTAGGGGGGCAATGTCGGCGCGCTCATGTCTTAGTTTTGCATCGTGGGATAGCCAAGATCATTCCTGCGGACGGAGAAAATGCAGGCTGAACAATCCTTCCGCGTCGCACCAGACGGCTTGCGGATGAAAGCCGGCGCGGCGGGCCAAGGCGCGGAACTCGGCCAGGGTGTATTTATGCGAGTCCTCGACATGAATGGCGTCGCCGCGACGGAAGACAAAGCTTTGCCCGGCGGCATGGGCCAACTGGTCGCGGCGGCTGACGATATGCAGTTCCACCCGCCCGCGTCCGGCATTGTAGAGCGCGCTATGGGAAAAGCCGTCCCGGTCGAAATCTCCATTCATTTCGGCATTGATACGATCCAGGATGTTGAGGATGAACGCCGCCGTCACCCCGCGCGCGTCGTTATAGGCAGCGAACAGGCGCTCGGCCGATTTCTTCAGATCGACGCCGACCAGCATGGCCCCGTCGCGCCCCAACAGCCGCCGCGCCCGCGCCAGAAAGGCTACGGCTTGCGGCGGCCGCATGTTGCCGATGGTCGAACCGGGGAAGAATCCGAGCAACGGCCCCGCCCCAGGCGGTAGCGGAAAAGGACGGGTGAAATC
>DATGZW010000194.1:0-3936 GCA_035297005.1 Patescibacteria group bacterium | reverse complement strand
CGGTGACAGTGCGCATATATCCCAGGCCGCCCGCGAAGCCGATCTGGAATTTTCGACCTCGATGCCTTACATTTTCCTCATGGCTGACTTGGCTCAAATTTTTGAAGAAGAAGACGTGGACGCGCGCGAGCGTGCGTTTGCGGCGGCACGCGCGGATCTCGACGCTGGTAACGGCGTGGAAAATGATCGCGTGCGGGCTTGGCTCAAGGAATTGGCTGCCGGTCGGCGGACTCCTCCGCCTTGCGAGTAAGGTGGTCGCGCCCCGCTCTGTCGGACATCGCCCGCATTTACGACTACGTCGCGCAGTTCAATCCAGCCGCCGCCGCGCGGCTGGCTGTTCGGCTTGATGAAGCCGCCGGTGAGTTGGAGTTGTTTCCCCATCGAGGCCGTCCGACGGGACGCCCAGGCCGTCGACAATTGACGATCGTGCCGCCTTATGTCCTGACCTACGAGGTGCGGGCCGATCTCGTGGAAGTCCTCGGCGTTCGCCATGGGGCGCAACGATCAGCAAACGGTGACGACTTACGGTGATGGAGTCGAGCGCCCATTTCGGGCCCATGACCGCCCCCTAACCCTCTCCCCGCGCAATCGCCAGCAATGCCTCGACATCCAGGTGCCGTTCGATATGCGCCGCCAACCCGTCCAGCACGTCTTCCACCACCGCCTCATAGGCCAACCCGCCCGCACGCCCTTCACGCAGGCTGGACAGCAGCGCATGGCGGAAATCGTCGGCGGCGAACAGGCCGTGCAGGTAGCAGCCCATCACCCGCCCGTCGCGCGATACCGCGCCGTCGGGATGACCGGCCAGGATGAGCAAAGGCCGCGCGGCGTCGGCGCCTTCGGTCACGCCCATATGCATCTCGTAGCCGCGCACCGGCTGGCCGAGGCCGACACCCTCGACCTCGCGCAGGGTCTTTTCGCCGGTCATCACCGTCGCCACGTCCAACAGACCTAAGCCTGCGACCTGCCCCGGCGCGCCCTCGATGCCTTGCGGATCGGCGACCGCTCGCCCCAGCATCTGATAGCCGGCGCAGATGCCCAAGACCCGCCCGCCGCGACGGACATGCGCCAGCAGGTCGATGTCCCAGCCTTGGGCGCGGAAGAACTCCAGATCGGGAATGGTCGCCTTCGACCCCGGCAGGATGACCAGATCGGCTCCGGCGGGCAGCGGCTGACCGGGGGCGATGAACTCCAGCCGCACATCCGGCTCGGCGGCCAGGGGGTCGAAATCGTCGAAATTGGCGATGCGCGACAGCCGGGGCACGGCGATATGGATCGCCCCCTCGCCGCCCGTGCGCCCGTGCAGCGAGGCCGCATCTTCCGCTGGCAGGCGCGCGGCGTCGGCAAACCAGGGCAGGATGCCGAAACTGCGCCAGCCGGTGCGCCCGGCGATCATATCGACAGCGGGCAGGAACAAGGCCGGGTCGCCGCGAAACTTGTTGATGATCCAGCCCTTGATGCGCGCCTGCTCGGATAGCGGCAGCAAGACATGGGTGCCGACCAGCGAGGCGATGACGCCGCCCCGGTCGATATCGGCGACAAGCACCACCGGCACGTCGGCGGCCTCGGCGAAGCCCATATTGGCGATGTCGGCAGAGCGCAGATTAACCTCGGCGGCGCTGCCCGCGCCTTCGACGATCACCAGATCGCGGCCTCGCCCGATCTCGGCGAAGCTTTCCAGCACGCGCGGCAGCAGGCTCGGCTTCAGCGCGTGGTAATCGCGCGCCCCGGCATTGCCCAGCACCTTGCCCTGCACCACCACTTGCGCGCCCACCTCGGTCTGCGGCTTCAGCAGCACCGGGTTCATATGGCGGCTGGGCGCCAAGCCGCAGGCCCGCGCCTGCAAGGCCTGGGCGCGGCCAATCTCGCCGCCGTCGGCCGTCACCGCCGCGTTGTTGGACATGTTCTGCGGCTTGAACGGCGCGACCTTCAGCCCGCGCAGGGTGAAAGCCCGGCATAGCCCGGCGGCCAGCAGCGATTTTCCGACATCCGAGCCGGTGCCTTGCAGCATCAAGGCCGGAGGATGCGTCTTAGGATCTCTCGTCAATTGTCAGCCCAAAGGTCTCCCTCTCCCGCAGGCGGGAGAGGGCCGGGGTGAGGGGCGCGCGAACAGCGCGCAAATTATCGATGCCTGGGCTTCCTCTGGAGGCTCCCTCACCCCCCAGCCCCCTCTCCCGATTTCGGGCGAGGGGGAGTCCAGCCGCAGCCCCCTTAGCGGGCAAGGAAGTCGCGCAGGCGGTCGGCCTGAACGTTGGTCACCGTATGGTCGATGACGATGGCGCGCGGCCCCACGGCTTGACCGTAATAGGCGGCGTTCCACGATTCGCGCGGCGACAGCGCCGTGCCTTCCAGCGACAAGCCGCCGTAAAGTCCGATGCCGCCCAACGAGAAGGCGACGATGTCGGCCCCCATCGCCGAGGTGGTCGACGCACCGATGCCGCCGCCGACGGCGACGAAGGTGATATCCGCATCCGCGCCGAACTTGAACTGGTTGTTCAACACCGCGTCGAGCCCTTTGTCGGTGCGGATGATGAACAGGATGGCGGTATCGACGACGCCGATTTGCAAACCAAAGCTGCCGCCGGTCATGCTGTAAAAGGCCGGATAGCTCCAGCTATGGTCGGCCCCATGCGCCAGCAGCACGCCGTTGCCGTACTGCCCGCCGACGATGAAGCCGCCCTTGTACAGGCTGGGCACGATCAGCACGCCGCGCGATTCGGCCAGTGTGGCCTGGAAGTTCTTTTCGAAGTTCTGGTCGGTCTTCATCCGCTCGATGGTGCCGAGCGCTTGGTTTATGGTTTGCTGCTGGCTGACCTGCGCCCGCGCCGGTCCGCCCGTCAGGGACAGCACGGCCAACAGGGCCAAAGCGAGGGTGCGGAAAGCCTTCATCGTCAGAACTCCACTCCGGGCTGAGCCTTCACGCCATCGCGGAAGGGATGCTTCACCATCGTCATTTCAGTCACCAAATCGGCGGCGGCGAGCATCGGCTCCAGCGCATTGCGCCCCGTCACCACCGTATGCTGGTGGCTGGGCCGGGCGGCGATGGTCTCCAATACCGGCTCCATAGGCAAATAGCCATAACGCAGCGCGACGTTCAACTCGTCTAGGATGACCATTGCATATTCCGGGTCGGCCAACAGCAATTTGGCCTCGTCCCAAGCGCGTTCGGCGGCGGCGATGTCGCGGGCGCGGTCCTGGGTTTCCCAGGTGAAGCCCTCGCCCATCGCCTTGAACGTCACCAGATCGCCGAAGCTGGTCAGCACGCGCCGCTCGGCGGTGTCCCAGGCGCCTTTGATGAATTGGATGACGCCGACCTTCATGCCATGGCCGATGCAGCGCAGCGCCATGCCGAAGGCCGCCGAGGACTTGCCCTTGCCGGATCCGGTATGAACAATCAACAGCCCGCGCGCGTCGATTTTCTTGGCCATCAGGCGGTCGCGCGCCGCTTTCTTGCGCGCCATCTTTTCGTGATGACGCTGTTCGGAGTCGTCGTCGGGTGTCTCGATGTCGTCGGTCATGCGAACCCCTTGAGCAAATCGTGGGTATGATTGCGCCGAGGCCGCCACAGCCCGCGGTCCAGCGCTTCTTGAAAGCGCGAGACCATCTCGGCCAGAGCGGCGGGATTAACCTCGGCGATGAAGTCACGCACCGCGTCGTCACACAAATAGGCGTCGAAGACGGCATCGAAGTGGTGATCGCTGACACAGTGCGCCGTCGCAGCGAAGGCGAACAAGTAGTCGACCGTCGCCGCCATCTCGAACGCACCTTTATAGCCGTGGCGCATCACTCCGGCGATCCATTTGGGATTGACCACACGGGCGCGCACGACGCGGGCGATTTCCTCGTCCAGGGTACGGATGCGCGGGGTTTCCGGGCGCGAATGGTCGGGATGGTAAACGGCAGGAGCCTGCCCCGACAGCACCCGCACCGCCGCCG
>DATGZW010000193.1:0-2654 GCA_035297005.1 Patescibacteria group bacterium | reverse complement strand
TCGCCGCCGAATAAGGAGAAATCCCATGAGCGACGGCATTCTCGTTATCAACGCCGGTTCGTCGAGCATCAAGTTTTCGCTCTACATCAGCCGCAACGGCGGCCCGCCGATCCTGTCGAGCAAGGGACAGGTCGAGGGCATCGGTGTCGCCCCGCATTTTGTCGCCAAATGCCCCGATGGACGGCTGCTGGCGGAAAAGCGCTGGGATGAAAACATCCACCACGACGAACTGTTCGGCCAGTTGCTGGAGTGGATCGAAGACCATCTGGAAGACGCCGAACTGCGCGTCGCCGGTCATCGTGTGGTGCATGGCGGCAGCCAGTTCACCGGCCCGGTGCTGGTCACCGAAGAGATCATCGCCGAACTGGCCAAGCTGACTCCGCTGGCGCCCCTGCACCAGATGCATAATCTGGATCCCATCAGCACCCTGGCGCGGCTGCATCCGGGATTGCCGCAGGTGGCCTGCTTCGACACCTCGTTCCACACCACCAACGACAATCTGGCGAAGGTGTTCGCCCTGCCCCGCTGGCTGCTTGACGAAGGCGTCCGCCGCTACGGCTTCCACGGCCTGTCCTACGAGTACATCGCCCACCGTCTGCGTGAAATCGCTCCCGATGTCGCGCATGGCCGCGTCGTCGTCTGCCATCTTGGCAATGGCGCCAGCATGTGCGCCATCGATAACGGCCGTTCGGTCGCCACCACGCTGGGCTTCTCCACCGTCTCGGGCCTGCCCATGGGCACCCGCTGCGGCCTGCTCGATCCCGGCGTGATCCTGTATCTGTTGCAGGAAAAGGGCTTCGACGCCAAGCGCATCGAAAAGCTGATTTACAAGGAATCCGGCCTGCTGGGCATGTCGGGGATCAGCAGCGACATGCGGGTGTTGATGGAAAGCGACGATCCGCATGCGGTGGAAGCGGTGGGTTACTTCATCTACCGCGTGGTCCGCGAATTGGGTTCGCTGACCGCCGCCATGGGGGGCTTGGATGCGCTGGTGTTCACCGGCGGCATCGGCGAGCATTCGTCGAAGCTGCGCGCCCGCGTGCTGGAGCTGTCGTCCTGGCTGGGTCTGAAGCTGGACGCGACGGCCAATGACGGCGTCGTCGAAGGCAGCATCACCCTGCCCGGTGCTTCGCCGTCGGCCTGGGTCATCCCCACCGACGAAGAGCTGATGATCGCCAACCACACGATCCATCTTTTGAAGGCGCAAATGGCCAAAGCGGCCGAGTAAACCTCGCCCGAACGATCATTCTAAAGACGAAAACCGGCGACCCGCAAAAGGTCGCCGGTTTTTTTCGTCGCACAGGCGACAAGCGGCGAACATCGTGCTACATCCTGCGCATGAGCGAAAAAGAAGAACCGATCCGCCTTTTCATCCTGCACACTCTCGCCGACGGCCGCTCGCGAGCCCCGCAGGAATTGGCCCACGCCTTCGGCGACACGCGCGCCAAGCCCAGCGATCCGCCCGATGCGTGGCGGAAATATCTGGTCGCCGTGCGTCAGCAGGCCCTATCGATGGCCCGCGCCGGTCTGGTCGAATTCGTCCGCAAGGGCGTCAAGGTCGATCCCGACGACGTCAAGGGCGTGGTGCGTCTGCGCCTGCCCCAGCCCGGTTCCGAGGCTGACGCCGAAGACGAAGACATTTCCGACGAAGACTAAGAGTTCGGCTCGAAATCGTCTGAATTGCATCTCCATCTTGCCGGTCGCCGCATGGCGAATCTGACGCTGGCAATCATGCCCCATGTTGCCAGCGAAAAGGGCAAGACTCCGAAGTCCTTGGCGAGACGGCGATTGCCGTCGAGCCAAGCGATGGTTCGCTTGACTCCCCCCTAATTGACTTCGTTCGGCCGCGCCGGCAAGGTGAAGCGGAACCGGCTGCCGCCCAGGGGGTTGGGCTCCAGCCAGATGCGGCCGCGGTGGTTTTCGATGATGCGCTTGATCACCGCCAACCCACAGCCGGTGCCGGGATAGTCGTCATGCCCGTGCAGGCGCTTGAAGATAACGAAGATCTGGTCGGCATAGGCGGGGTCGATGCCGATGCCATTGTCTTCGACCAGGAACGCCCACTCGTCACCCTGACGCTCAGCCGAGACGGTGACGCGGGCCGGACGGCCACGCGCGCGGAACTTAATGGCATTGCCGATCAGGCCTTGGAATACCACCAGCAACTGCAAGCGGTTGCCGCGCAGGATCGGCAGCGGCGTGGTGATGGTGACCTCGGCCCCGGCTTCGACCAGCGGCCCGGACAGCGATTCGATAGCCGCCGCCGTCACCAGCCCGCAATCGACCTCGGTATGCGCCGTCAGCGTGGTGGTCAGGCGCGAAAATACCAGCATATCGTTGATCAAGGCATGCAGGCGCATGGCGCCGCTGACGATGATCGCCAGATATTCCTCGGACGAAGCGTCCAATTTGCCCCGGCAATGGCGGGCCAGCAATTGCGAATAGCTGACCACGTTGCGCACCGGCTCTTGCAGATCGTGCGAGGCGACGAAGGCGAAACGTTCAAGGTCGGCATTGCTGTAGGCCAACCGCTCCACCGTCATCTGTAAGCTGGCGGCGGCTTCGCGGCGTTGGCTTTCCTTGCGGTCGGCGCGCCGCGCCAGCCACAGGATGACCAGCGCGCCCAGCAATTCGACCGCGCCGACGGTAATGGT
>DATGZW010000192.1:0-3901 GCA_035297005.1 Patescibacteria group bacterium | reverse complement strand
TGCGCCCTCCCCCACCGGATTTCTTCACATTGGCGGCGCCCGTACCGCGCTTTTCAATTGGCTGCACGCCCGTCATAACGGCGGCAAGTTCCTGCTGCGCATCGAGGACACCGACCGCGCCCGCTCGACCCAGGCCGCCGTCGACGCCATCTTCGACGGCTTGCAATGGCTGGGGCTGGACTGGGACGAAGAACCGGTCATGCAGTTCTCCCGCGCCGCCCGCCATGCCGAGGTCGCCAACCAGTTGCTGGCCGAAGGCAAGGCCTATCACTGTTATTGCTCGCCCGAGGAACTCGACGCCATGCGCGCCGAACAGCGGGCCAGCGGGCAGCCGATGCGCTATGATGGCCGGTGGCGCGACCGCGACGCAGCGGACGCTCCCGCCGGCATCCGCCCGGTGGTCCGCCTGAAGGCCCCGCGCGAAGGCCAGACCGTGCTGCAAGACCGCGTCCAAGGCGAAGTCACCGTCGCCAACGAACAGTTGGACGACATGGTGCTGCTGCGCGCCGACGGCACGCCGACCTATATGCTGTCGGTGGTGGTCGATGATCACGACATGGCGGTGACCACGGTCATTCGCGGCGACGACCATTTGACCAACACCTTCCGCCAGATCCAGCTCTACCGCGCCTGCGGCTGGGAGGTTCCCGAGTTCGCCCATATTCCGCTGATCCACGGCCCCGACGGCGCCAAGCTGTCCAAGCGCCACGGCGCACTGGGGGCCGAGGCCTATCGCGACATGGGCTTCCTGCCTGAAGCCTTGCGCAACTACCTGCTGCGCCTGGGCTGGGGTCATGGCGACGACGAGATCATCTCGACCGAGCAGGCCATCGAGTGGTTCACCCTGGAAGGCGCAGGCCGTTCGCCGTCGCGTTTCGACATGGCCAAGCTGACCAATCTCAACGGCCACTACATGCGGTTGGCCGACGACGCCCGTTTGGCCGAGCTGATCGCGCCGCGCATCGAGACGATGATCGGCCACGCCCTGTCCGACGCCGACAAGGCCATCCTGCGCACCGCCATGCCTGCTCTTAAAGAGCGTGCCAAGACCCTGGTCGAGCTGGCCGAAAGCGCTGCCTTCTTCTTCAAGCCGCGCCCGCTGGCACTGGACGACAAGGCATCCAAGTTCGTCGATGGCGATGGACAAAAGACTCTCGGGGACTTCGCACAAAAGCTTGCCGCCGCGTCCATCTGGCGGCAGGATGTGCTCGAAGATGAGGCTCGGCATTTTGCCGAGGCGGCAGGCCTGAAGTTGGGCAAGCTCGCCCAACCTTTGCGCGCGGCGTTGACCGGTTCGACGGTCTCGCCGCCCATATTTGAAGTGATGCAGATCCTGGGCCGGGACGAAAGTCTGGCGCGGATTCAAGACGTGCTGAAAGATTAGGGGGCAGAATTCACTCGCGGCCGTTGGTGAAACGGCAAGCGGTCCTTTTCAAGTAAACTAAAGGGAATGGTCCACATGACGCAGAATGTTAAGACCGCCGATACGGCGATCAAGGATACGGTGACCCTTACCGATAACAGCAACGGCAAATCCTATGAATTTGCGCTGCTGCCGGGCTCTGTCGGGCCGAAGGTCATCGACATCCGCTCCCTCTATGCCGAGACGGGCCACTTCACTTACGATCCGGGCTACACCTCGACCGGTTCGTGCGAATCGAAGATCACCTATATTGACGGTGACGAAGGTGTCCTACTACACCGCGGCTACCCGATCAACGAATTGGCCGAGCATTCCGACTATCTGGAAGTCTGCTATCTGCTGCTGAAGGGCGAACTGCCCAGCCCCGAGCAGAAGAAGAAGTTCGAGAGCGACATCGGCCACCACAACATGGTGCACGAGCAGATCGCCCAGTTCTATCGCGGCTTCCGTCGCGACGCTCACCCGATGGCGGTGATGTGCGGCGTGGTCGGCGCTCTGTCGGCCTTCTACCATGACAGCCTGGACATCAACGATCCGCACCAGCGCATGGTCGCCAGCTATCGCCTGATCGCCAAGATGCCGACGATCGCCGCTTGGGCCTACAAGTACTCGCAGGGCCAGCCGTTCATCTATCCGCGTAACAACCTGAGCTACGCCGAGAACTTCCTGCACATGATGTTCGCCACTCCTTGCGAGGAATACAAGGTGAACCCGGTGCTGTCGAAGGCGATGGACCGTATCCTCATCCTGCATGCCGATCACGAACAGAACGCCTCGACCTCGACAGTGCGTCTGTCGGGTTCCTCGGGTGCCAACCCGTTCGCCTGCATCGCCGCCGGCATCGCCTCGCTGTGGGGCCCCGCGCATGGCGGCGCCAACGAGGCCGTGTTGCAGATGCTGACCGAAATCGGCAGCAAGGACCGTATCCCCGAGTTCATCGCCCGCGCCAAGGACAAGAACGACCCGTTCCGTCTGATGGGCTTCGGCCACCGCGTCTACAAGAACTTCGACCCGCGCGCCAAGGTCATGGAGCGTACCTGCCACGAAGTTCTGGACGAGTTGGGCGTGCGCAACGAGCCCTTGCTCGAGCTGGCCATGGAACTCGAGCGTATCGCTCTCGAGGATCCCTACTTCGTCGACAAGAAGCTGTACCCGAACGTCGATTTCTATTCGGGCATCATCTTCCGCGCCATGGGCATTCCGGTCAGTATGTTCACCGTGCTGTTCGCCGTCGCCCGTACCGTCGGTTGGGTTGCTCAGTGGAACGAGATGGTTGGCGACCCGACCCAGAAGATCGGTCGTCCGCGTCAGCTGTACACCGGTGCGACCAAGCGGGCTTATGTCCCGCTGCATGCGCGTGACTGAGATAAGTCACCTGCATTCCGGTAAGGAAGGGGGCCGCGCCGCTGGCGCGGCCCCTGCCCCGCCGTATCGACTCGTTGCCGCCAACGACAACCGCGCCCCGCGTAATCCCCGGACCCTCTGGCTGGCCGCCATCCTCGCCGCCGCCGCCCTAGGGCTGATCCTGGTGAAGGCCGGTTTGATCTAAAGGTACGCTGGCGCCGCTCGCCAATTTGCCAAGAGTTCGCGATCGCCTGTGGACTTTGCCCATCTGCGAGCCATATAACCCGCACATGACCGCAGTTTCAAAGCATGGCCGCTCTTTCCTGAAGATGCACGGGCTGGGCAACGACTTTGTCGTGCTCGACGCCCGCACCCAACCGCTCGACCTCTCTAGCGAAACCGTCCGCGCTATCGCCGACCGCCGCACCGGGGTTGGCTTCGACCAATTGGTGACGCTGCAACCCAGCCAGCGCGCCGACGTGTTCATGGCCCTGCGCAATGCCGACGGCTCGGTGACCGCCGCCTGTGGCAACGCCACCCGTTGCGTCGCCCGCCTGCTGATGAACGAGACCGGCCGCGACTCCGTGATCATCGAGACCCTGGCCGGCTTACTGCACGCCCAAGCCGCCCCCGGCGGTCTGGTCACCGTCAACATGGGTCAGGCGCTGCTGCATTGGGACAAAGTCCCCCTGGCGCGCGCCGCCGACACCAATCATCTGCCGCTCGCCGCCGAAAACTTGACCGACCCGGTCGGCCTCAGCATGGGCAACCCGCATGCGGTGTTCTTCGTCCCCGACGCCCAAGCGGTTCCGCTGGAACGGCTGGGGCCGCTGCTGGAGCACGACCCGCTGTTCCCCGAACGCTGTAACATCGAAGTCGCCGAAGTGCTGTCTCCCGAACGCATCCGCATGCGGGTGTGGGAGCGCGGCACCGGTATTACCCAGGCCTGCGGCACCGGCGCTTGCGCCACTCTGGTTGCCGCCGCCCGTCGGGGCCTAACCGGCCGCCGCGCCGAAGTGGTGCTCGACGGCGGCTCGCTGACCATCGAATGGCTGGACAATGGCGAGGTGCTGATGACCGGCCCTGCCGCCCTGGCCTATTCCGGCACGCTCGACCCGTCCTTGCTGTCATGAG
>DATGZW010000191.1:0-4450 GCA_035297005.1 Patescibacteria group bacterium | reverse complement strand
CGCCTTGATGCGGCTGGGGGCCGAGGCGGCGGCTCCGGCGCTCGACGCCTTTTACCGGCAGTGGCAGGACGAGCCCTTGGTGGTCAATAAATGGCTGGCCTTGCAGGCGCTGGCCGATTGGCCCGACGCTTTGGAGCGGGTGCAGGCCTTGCTGAAGCACCCTGCCTATGACGCTGGCGAGCCCAACAAGGTCTATGCGCTGATTCGTGGCTTCGCCGCCAACCAGCCGTGGTTCCACCAAGCCAGCGGCGCCGGTTACGCCTTCATCGCCGATCAGACCCTGACCATCGACGCCAAGAACCCGCAGGTGGCCTCGCGGCTGGTGCGCTCGCTGATTCGCTGGCGTCGCTTCGATTCTAGCCGTCAGGCGTTGATGCGGGCGCAGTTGGAACGGCTGGCGGGGACGGCCTCGTTGTCCCGCGACGTCGGCGAAATCGTCGGCAAGGCGCTGGAGGGGTAGGGCGGGGGATTTAGGGGGTGAGGGAAACGGCGGAAATACCATTTGTATCAATATCTTGAGCGCGCTGCGCGCCCCTCACCCCGGCCCTCTCCCGATTTCGGGAGAGGGGGTGCCACTCAGCACCTCCCGCACATGACCGGCGCGGAGGAGGAAGTCGCCGAAATGCTCGTCCACCTGCCGCTCGGCGGCATAGGCGCGGAAGAGTGGGGTGAGGGCGTCGAGGATGCGGTCTTCGCCGACGTTCTCCAGGTATAGCCGGGCCAGCCGCTGGCCGTGGAAGCCGCCGCCGAGATACAGGTTGTAATGGCCGGGCGCGCGGCCAGAGAAGCCGATCTCGGCGATATAGGGGCGCGAACAGCCGTTGGGACAGCCGCTCATGCGGGTGATGATCGGGGTGTCGCCTAGGCCGCATTCGGTCAGGATGGCGTCAAGCTTGGTCAGCAGATCGGGCAGATAGCGTTCGCTCTCGGCCATCGCCAAGCCGCAGGTCGGCAACGCCACGCAGGCCATGGCGTTGCGCCGCAACAGGCTGAGCGGGCGGGTTTCGCCCAAGCCGTAGGCGTCGAGCACTGCGGCGATGTCGGCGCGGCGGTTGGGGGCGATGTTGGCGATGATCAGGTTCTGGTTGGCGGTCAGGCGGAATTCGCCGTCATGCAAGCCGGCGATGGCGCGGAGGGCTTCCATCATCTCGCCTTTGACCCGGCCGTTTTCGACGAACAGCGTGTAATGCGAAAGCCCGTCCGGCCCCTCCAGCCAGCCCAGGCGGTCGCCATTGCTGGTGAAGGCGAAGGGGCGCGCTTCGCCCAATCGCCAGCCCAGGCGGCGTTCCAGTTCCTGCTTGAACCAGTCTAGCCCCCGGTCGTCGATGGTGTATTTCATCCGCGCGTGCTTGCGCTCGACGCGGTCGCCGAAGTCGCGTTGCAGGGTCACGACCTGCTCGGCGACGGCGACGACTTGGTCGGGAGTGCAGAACCCGATGACATCGGCGAGGCGCGGATAGGTCGCCGGTTCGTTGTCGGTGCGCCCCATGCCGCCGCCGACGCAGACGGTGAAACCGGCCAGGGTGTCGCCCTCGGCGCTGGCGATGAAGCCTAAGTCGTTGGCGAAGACATCGACATCGTTGTCGGGCGGCACGACGAAGGCGATCTTGAACTTGCGCGGCAGATAGGTGCGGCCATAGATCGGCTCCTCCGCATGGATGCCGCCGGCCACTGGGGTCTCGTCCAGCCAGATTTCGTGATAGGCGCGGGTCTGTGGCATCAGATGCTCGCTGACCCGCTTGGTCAGCGGGAACATCGCCGCATGCAGCGCCGAGCGCTCGGGGATGGGCGAGCACAGCACGCCGCGATTATCGTCGCCGCAAGCCCCCAAGGTGTCGATCATCGCCGCGTTGATGGCCTGGATCGCCGGTTTGAGGTTGCCTTTCAAGATGCCGTGGAACTGGAAGGTCTGCCGCGTGGTCAGGCGCAACGTGGCGTTGGCGTGGCGGCGGGCGACGGCGTCGAGCTTCAGCCATTGCCAGGGCTGGCACACTCCGCCGGGCAGGCGCAGGCGGACCATGAACTCGAAGCCCGGCTCCAGCTTTTGGTGGCGGCGCTCATCGCGCAAATCGCGGTCGTCCTGCTGATAGATGCCGTGGAATTTGAGAATCTGCGGGGCGTCGCCGGGGATGGCTCCGGTCAGGGGATCGCTCAATCCCTCGGCAATACCGTCGCGCAAATAATCGCTGAGCGCCTTGACCGTCTCGGCTGGATTGAGCCGTTCAAGCGGTTGGGACAGGTCGCGGTCGCGGTCGCGGTCCATCGGCGGGTGCTCCCTTAGTAAACGTCGCGCTGGTAGCGTTTGTCCTGGTGCAGGCGTTTGATGACATCTTCCGCCTGAGCGTGGTCCAGCTTGCCTTGATCGGCGACAATATCGACCAGGGCGGCATGAACGTCGGGAGCCAGCCGCGAAGCGTCGCCGCAGACATAGACATGCGCGCCATCCTGCAGCCATGCATAGACCTCGCGGGCGTGCTCGCGCAGGCGGTGCTGGACATACATTTTGTCCGCCTGATCGCGCGAGAAGGCGACATCCATGCGGCTCAGCGCTCCGTCGCGCAGCAGCCGCTGCCATTCCAGCTGATAGAGGAAATCGGTGCGGAAATGGCGGTCGCCGAAGAACAGCCAAGAGGGGCCGCAGGAGCCCAAGGCGCGTTCCTGCATGAAAGCGCGGAATGGCGCGACCCCGGTACCGGCCCCGATCATGATGATTGGGGTGGCGGGGTCGGCGGGCAGGCGGAAGTTCTTGTTGCGCTCGACATAGACCGGGACGGTGTCGTCGATCCCGCGCCGTTCGGACAGATAGGCCGAGGCGACGCCCTTGCGCAGCCGGGCGTGGCTGGGATAGCGGACCACGGCGACGGTCAGATGCGCCTCGTCGGGGAAAGCCGTCTGGCTGGAGGCCAGCGAATACAGGCGCGGTTGCAGCTTGCGCAGCATGCCGACCAGGGTCTTGCCGTCCAGCCCGGCAATGGGGAATTCGCTGACCACGTCGATGATCTGGCGGTCGGCCTGATAGGCGCGCAACTCGGCCCGGTTCTCCGGGCGGGCGAGGCGGCGCAACGGGTCGGACTGGGCGATCTCGGCGTAGTGTTCGATGAAGCGCGGAGTCAGGGTGGTGACTTCGTAGGCACGGGCCAGCGCTTCGGCCAAGGGTATATCTCCGACGTCACCACCGGGCACCCTCTCGCTGGCCGACAGCCCCAGCGTCTCGATGAGTTCGGCCACCGCGTCCGGATCGTTCTCCGGCAGCACGCCCAGGGAATCGCCGGGGACATAGGTCAGGCCGGAACCCGCCAGCGACAGTTCGACATGGCGGGTAATCTTGTCCGAGCCGCGCCCGTTCAGCACCAGCGAGTCGAGGATCACGGCGGGGAAGGGGTGCTTGCGGTCGACCCGTGCGACGGGAGCGACCCGTGCGACGGGGGCGACCCGTTCGACGGGAGCGGGTGTGACGACGATGGCGGGGGTGGCTGCCTCTCCGGCAAACCCGGTCAGCACGGCGTCGATCCAGGCGGCGGCGGGGGCTTCGTAATCGACGTCGCAATCGGCGCGGTCTTGCACGCGACGGGCGCCCAGCTCCTCCAGCCGCTGGTCGAAATCCTTGGCGGTTTGGCAGAACCGCTCATAGGTGGAATCGCCCAGGCCCAGCACGGCGAAGCGGGTCTGCTCCAGCCGGGGCGCTTTGCGGCCATGCAGAAATTCGTAGAAGCCGGCGGCGGAGTCGGGCGGATCGCCCTCGCCATAGGTGCTGGTCAGCAGCGCCAACTGGCGCACCTCCTTCAGCTCTTGCGGGCGGAATTCGGCCATGTCCACCGCATGCGCGGCCAGGCCACGCGCCACAGCCTGTTCCTCCATGCGCTTGGCCAGGGCCGCCGCGTGGCCGGTCTCCGAGCCGTAGAGGATGAGCAGGGGCGGCGTGGCCGCAACCGCCGCCGCCACCACGGAAACCGCCGGCTGGCGGGTGAACCCGGCCAGATAGCCGCTGATCCACAACGCCTCCTCGGGCGACAGCGTTCTCAGCAGCTCCTCAAGCTGGCGGGCATGCTCCAGTGTGAGCGGTGTGGCGAAGGTGATCTGATTTGCCGTCATGGCCTGCCGAAGTCCCCGGATGCCCAGTGTCTGAGATCTGGCCCTGACTGCCCGCGATACAAGCCGAGCCGCAGCGATATAGCGGGGCGGCTTGATGCAGTGTGGTGGTGCACTTACATTGTCGGTGCCGGAACCGTCAGACCGAGCAGGGGATGGACGCATGAAGCTGTTCAAATGCCAGGCTTGCGGCCAGTTGCTGTATTTCGAAAATCGGGTGTGCCAACGTTGCGCGCGGTCGCTGGGCTATCTTGCCGGCGAGGCTACCATGTCGGCTTTAGAGGCCGACTCCGGTGCTTGGCGCGCTTTGGCCGCGCCCGGCAGGCTTTACCGGTTTTGCGCCAATGCCGCTTCCGACGTG
>DATGZW010000190.1:0-5056 GCA_035297005.1 Patescibacteria group bacterium | reverse complement strand
CCGCGCCCGCCCGTGAATGGAAGACGTTTCCCGCATGTCCGCTTCGTCCCGGCTCTCCTTCGCCGCCCAAGAGGTTCGGCGCTTTGACCGTGACCGCTTCGTTACAGTGCTGTTCGCCCCGCCCGAGCGGCGCGAGGCCTTGTTTGGGCTTTATGCCTTCAACCAGGAAATCGCCCGCGTGCGCGAACTGGTCACCGAGCCGACGCTGGGCCAGATGCGCCTGCAATGGTGGCGCGATACCCTGGATCAATTGTTCGACGGCGTCCCGGTCGCGCATCCAGTGGCCGAGGCGCTGGCGATGGCGGTCAATCGCCATGACCTGTCACGCTCGCCATTCGACCGCTTGATCGACAGCCGCCTGACCGATCTCGACGACGCCCCGCCGCCGACGCTGGCGGCGCTGGAAGACTATGCCGAGGGAACCTCGTCCAGCCTCAACGCCCTGGTCATGGAAGTGCTGGATGTGCACGATGACCCGTCGTTCCGCGCCAGCCGCCATGTCGGCATCGCTTGGGCCTTGACCGGGCTGTTGCGCGCGGTGCCATTCCACGCGGCGGCGCGGCGGCTGTATCTGCCGGTGGAATTGATGGTCGAGCACGGGGTGGAGGCGGAAAAGGTGTTGTCGGGAGAAGCCTCGGCCGGCTTGGCCAAACTGGCCGAGGCGTTGGCGCAGCGGGCGCGCGAACATCTGGCGCGGGCGCGGTCGTACAAGGACGATCTGCCCAAGACAGCCTTGCCGGGCCTGTACACGGCGTTGCTGGCCGAGAGCTATCTGGATCGGCTGGGCAAAGCCGCCTTCAACCCGCTAGACACCCGTTGGTCGGAAACCCGCCCGCGTCCAGCGCTGTTGGCGCTGAACGCTTGGTTGGGGCGGTATTAGGCTTCGACCGTTTCGCCCATCCATGCCGCCAAGTCGCGGCGGGCACGGGCCGAATAGAGCGTCTTGCGCTCGCGTCCCTTGATGCGGCGGCCACGCTCGTCACGGTCGTCGGTGGGTTCGGGGAATAGGCCGAAATTGACATTCATAGGCTGGAAGGTCTCGGCATTGGCGCCGCCGGTGATGTGGTTGAGCAACGCGCCGAAGCTGGTGGTCAGCGGCGGGGCCGACAGCGTTTGGCCCAAGCGGTCGGCGGCGGTGAAGCGACCGGCCAGCAAGCCGATGGCGGCGCTTTCCACATAACCTTCGCAGCCGGTGATTTGCCCGGCGAAGCGGATCGACGGGCGCAGCTTCAGCCGCAAGCTGCCGTCCAGCAGGCGCGGGCTGTTGATGAAGGTATTGCGGTGCATGCCGCCAAGCCGGGCGAACTCGGCGCCCTCCAGGCCGGGGATGGTGCGGAAGACACGCAATTGCTCGGAATGCTTCAGCTTGGTCTGAAAACCGACCAGATTGTACAGCGTGCCCAGGGCGTTGTCCTGGCGCAATTGGACGATGGCATGCGGCTTGACCGTGGGGTTGTGAGGATTGGTCAGGCCAACCGGCTTCATCGGGCCGAAGGACAGCGTCTCGCGGCCACGTTCGGCCATGACTTCGATGGGCAGGCAGCCTTCGAAATAGGGTGTGCCCTCCCAATCCTTGGGCATGGCCTTTTCCCCGGCGATCAGGGCATCGATGAAGGCGTCGTATTGCGCCCGGTCCATCGGCAGGTTGATGTAATCGGTGCCGGTGCCCTTGTCGTAGCGTGACTGGAACCACGCCTTGGAGAAATCGATGCTGTCCTTGTGGACGATCGGGGCGATGGCGTCGAAAAAGCTCAGCGACGCTTCGCCGGTCAGCCCGCGCACGGCGTCGGCCAAGTCCGGCGAGGTCAGCGGCCCGGTGGCGATGATCACCTGATCCCAATCTTCCGGTGGCAGGCCGGTGATTTCCTCGCGGATGATCGTGACCAGCGGATGGTTCGACAGGGCGGCATCGACTCCGGCGGCGAAGCCGTCGCGGTCCACTGCCAGCGCCCCGCCGGCGGGAACCTTGTGTTCGTCGGCCTTGGCCAGGATCAGCGAGTTCATGCGCCGCATTTCCTCATGCAGCAGGCCGACGGCGTTGTAATCGGCGTCGTCCGAGCGCAACGAGTTCGAGCACACCAACTCGGCCAGCGAGCCGCCGGCATGCGCTTCGGTGGGGCGGTGCGGCCGCATCTCGTGCAGGATGACGGGAATGCCAGCGCTGGCCAACTGCCACGCCGCCTCGCTGCCGGCCAAGCCGCCGCCGATGACATGGACCGGCCGAACCGCCTCGGAGGCACCCTGAATACCTGACATTTGCCTGTGTTTCCTTCATAACGTCGTGTTGCGCGCCCTGTTTTGGCTGGCTGGCGGCGGATTGTCGACTCTCTCTTTGCCGCTGGCTACGATTCGGGTGATCCTAAGATGTGCGGCGCGGGGCCGGCGGCAAGGGGTTGGACGCCGCGCGTTCGGTCCATGGGTGGTGACAGATGAACGATAAGGCCATTGTGACGGTATTGATCGGCGAGCCGACGCAGGCAAGCTGGCGGACCTTCTTCGAGAAGACATGGCGCGTTTACGCGGAAAAGCATGGCTACGACATCATTGTCATCGATGACTACATCGACAAGACCCCACGCGGTACGTCACGCCAGCCGCATTGGCAGAAGCTGCTGATCCTGGAACACCCCAAGGTTCAGGGCTATCGCCATGTGGTGTGGCTGGACGGCGATATTCTGATCAACTTCCACGCCGCCCCCTGCATCGTGTCGCGTCACGCCAGCGACAGGATCGGCGTGGTCTCGTACAACGAATATTACTATTCGGTGCCCGAGCGGATGGATAATTACGCCGCCCGCGCCAATCGCCTGGGCGTCACCTGCGAGAATTTGTACGCCCGCGCCGGCATGCCGACCGATGTCGTCGATTACGCCAATACCGGTGTTGTCGCGCTGCGCCCCGAACATCGGGATGTTTTGCGCACAATCTATGACGGTTACGAGGAAAACCCCAATACGGCCAAGGAGGAAACGCCGTATTCCTATCACATCTTCAAGAACGGTCTGGTCAAGCCGCTCGACCCGCGTTTCAATCGCTGCTGGCTACCCGAGATCGTCGAAAAATACCCGATTCTGTTGCAACCGGCTAGCCGGGGCAATGACATGCTGCCGGGCTCCTGCGTCAACGCCGCGTGGCACAATAGCTGGTTCATGCATTTCACCTCGGATGGTCTGACCCAGCCCGATGGCCGAACCTATTGCATCCGCGACGATGTCCGGTATGTGTGGATCGACTGTCCCGATCTTCTGGCGCTGAAACTGAAGTGAGCCTCCATGTCTGACGCCATTGACCGCATGATGCTGCTGTTCGCGCTGTTCGCCGTGGCGCTGGTTGGTTTGCGCGGCTATCGCTGGGTTCGCACCCGCCAACGCTCGATGCCGCCCGCCGAACTGCTGCGGCGGCTGGAGGACGGGCAGGATCTGCTGGTGCTGGACGTGCGCAATCCAGACGAATTCGTCGGCGCCTTGGGTCACGTCACCGGGGCGATCAACCTGCCGGTGCAGGAGTTGTCGGCGCGCTTGACCACGCTCAAGGCGGAGCTTCCGGCGTTGCGCGATACCACGTTGGTGGTCGCCTGTAAAAGCGGCGTCCGTTCCTCCAACGCCTTGTGGCTGTTGGAATGGGCGGGGATGAAGAATGTCTATGTTCTCAAGGGCGGCATGCTGGCTTGGGGTGAGGCCGGCTATCCTGTCGCGCATTTGTGAAACGCTGTGGTTTGCACAAGCAGACGGAACGTAATATAACCATCGCCAACGCGGACACGCCGGGGGGCTGGCTTCAGGTTCAGAGGGACGTAATGGCCATTAAGACTTTCTATGTGATCGGCGGCGAATACGCCGACACCACTTTCAAGACCATCGCCGAAGGCAAGGCCGAGGAACGCTATGGGCCGTTTCCCGAGAAAGAAGCGCACGACTTGTGGCGCTCGCTGACCGGCAAGACCGTCGATAACGCCTTGATCCGCTATCGGGTCAAGCCGGAAGCCGTCGGCAGCGAAGACTGCTGGTATGTGGTCGGCGGCGAATACGCCAGCACTGAATTCAGCACCATCGCCACCGGCCATAAGCTGGAATCCTATGGTCCCTATCCGCGGCCCGAGGCCTTGGCGGTGTGGCGCGCCATCACCAGCAAGTCGGTCGACAACGCCATGGCACGTTACGACATCGTCACCGTCGAAGAACTGACGAGCCTGAAGGCGTCGTCGTAAGCTGCCCTTGCGGCATAGAAACGATCCACCAAAAAAATCGTCATGACCGGCCTTGTGCCGGTCATCCACGCCGCTATGCACATCCGGCCGAGTCAGGTGACCGCCAGCCGTCACCTCGCCGAACAACGTGGATGGCCGTGACAAGCACGGCCATGACGATGTTTGGATGTGCAGCCTAAGCCCGCTGCTTCGCCACCTTCGCCAGATACGGTGCCAGATAATGGCCGGTATGGCTGTCGGGAGTGCGGGCGATCTGCTCTGGCGTGCCTTCGCCGACGATGCGCCCGCCGTTGAGGCCGCCATCCGGGCCAAGGTCGATAATCCAGTCGGCCGTCTTGATGACCTCCAGATTATGCTCGATGACCAGTACGGTGTTGCCGGCATCGACCAGGGTGTGCAGCACCTCCAACAGCTTTTTGACGTCCTCGAAATGCAAGCCGGTGGTCGGCTCGTCGAGAATGTAGAGGGTGCCGCCGGTGGCGCGGCGCGACAGCTCTTTCGCCAGCTTGACGCGCTGTGCCTCGCCGCCTGACAGGGTGGTCGCCTGCTGGCCCAGGTGCAGATAGTCCAGGCCGACGCGTTTCAGCGTTTCCATCTTGTCGCGGATCGCCGGCACCGCCTTGAAGAACTCTGCCGCTTCCTCGATCGTCATATCAAGAACGTCGGCGATGTTCTTGCCTTTGAAGGTGATATCCAGGGTTTCGCGGTTGTAGCGCTTGCCCTTGCAGACGTCGCATTCGACATAGACGTCGGGCAGGAAATGCATCTCGATCTTGATGACGCCGTCGCCCTGGCAGGCCTCGCAGCGGCCGCCCTTGACGTTGAAGCTGAAGCGCCCAGCCTTATAGC
>DATGZW010000189.1:0-4361 GCA_035297005.1 Patescibacteria group bacterium | reverse complement strand
ACCATTCAAATCGGCATAGTTACCGGCAGAGACATGGGCGGGATAGGCGAACGGCGTTGCATGCAGGATATCTTGGGCTTGGGCCAAGGCTAGCTTGGCGTTGCGGTCGACCAGCACCACGTCGCTGGCGGCCCCCCTGAGCACCATGGCGAAGGCAGCGCTGCTGCCCACCATTCCGGCTCCCACGATCCCGACCTTCATGCGCTATCCCCCGTGCTGTCCGCGCCACTGCGGAAGTCGGGTATGCTAACCGCCAAACGGCGACAAGCGAAGCGTGATTGTTTGGGGAGAGTGGCGGGAGTGACGGGACTCGAACCCGCGACCTCCGGCGTGACAGGCCGGCGCTCTAACCAACTGAGCTACACCCCCTCGCTTGGGAGGCGGTTTGTACCAAACAGCAGGGGGGTCCGCAAGCACAATCTTCAGAAAAGGATCCGAAAGTTCACAGATGCCTCTTTCGGGCATGTCACCAACGCACCTTCGGCCTGCGGCGGCTTGGCGTGCTACCTCAGGAGGGTACCCAAGGGAGGTGATCATGACCCACTGCCACACCGTTGCCGCCATGAGCTTGATGGCCGTCGGCCTGTTGGCGTCGCTGCCGGCCTGCGCCCAAGCCGAAGGCGATCAAATCATCGGCACTCCGCCCAGCATCGGCTGTTGTTGGGGCGATGCGCCGTCGCTGGGGACGCCGTCCGCCGACGTTCCGGCGCTGGCGGTCGCTTTGCCCGCGTCGGCACGCTGGATCCGTCGCGAGGGTGGGGACTAAACTCAACCAACTGCCGACCTCACGGAGAAGAACATGGCCGAGGTGATCAATCTGAACCGTTTCCGCAAGGCCCGGACGCGCGAGGACGAGGCGCGCCAGGCGGACGAGAACCGCGTGCGCTTCGGCCGCACCAAGGCCGAAAAGCAGCAGGATCAGGCGGAAGCCGACCGCTCGGCCAAGGATTTGGACGGCAAGAAAGTCGATTGATCGCTTGCCGGCGGGGCAACCCCACGCCACTTTCCTAAAGGAGGTGGCGGATGAACTGGTTCCTGTGGCCGGGCGACAAAATTTGCGATCTGTTGGGTTTGACCGCGCCGGATGATCGGCAGGGCTTCCGCACCTTCGCCAACATGATCATTTGGGGGGCCGTCATCGTCGGCGGGGCGCTGGTCGCCGGGCGTTTCCTCGCCGGCTAACGCCGATCGCCACGCCAGAAGCGGGGCAGGCGGGCATAGGCTTTGACGTCCTTGGCCGCCTGCGTGACCAAACCATCGACACGGGCAGCGTGCCAGCCGGCGATCATGCCGGCGGCCCATAGCCGGGCGGCGTCGCCGGCATCCTCGGCGCGGGTCTTCAAGGTGGCGCGGCTGACGGCGATGTCGTTGAGCAATCCCAGGCCGTCCTGCAACTCGGCCAGCGCGTCGGTCAGCTTGCGGGCTTTTTGGGTGGGAAATAGCGAGGTGAAGAACTCGACGGCGTAGCGCAGCTTCTTGACCTCGATGCGGGCCATGTGGCGGGTGTGCGGATCGAGGGTGGCCAGATGCTTCAGCCCCTTGATGACGCTGCGGTCGCGCTTATCGAGAATGGCGCGGGCCAACTCGCGGGCCGGACGGTCGAGGAGGGCGCGGCGTTCGGGGTCGTCGCCGTCGCGCCAGTCGCCGCCTTCGGTCCAGTTGCCCAAAGCCAGCATCAATTGGGTGAAGCGCGGCATCGACATGATTTGCATGGCGATATCGTAGCTGACCTGCTTTTCGGTGATGAAGTCGTTGCGCAGGGCGGCAAACCCCGGCTCGCCGCCATATACCCCGGCCAAGGGGTCGAGGATCTCGCCGATGAACACATCGACGTCGCGTGCCGCCCCCAGATGCCCGAGCAGCCAGCGCATTTCTTCGCGCAAGGCCAAGGTTTGCGGGGTGTCGAGGAAGTCCTTGAAGACGCTCATCGCCGAGCGCAGGCGGCGCAACGCCACCCGCATCTGGTGGACGGCTTCGGGGGCATGCGTTTCGATCAGGCAATCCTGGTTGACCAGCAATTGCCCGACGCAAGAGCGGGCGATGGCCTGGAACGCCTGAGCCGCCGTGGCGTCGAGCGCCAGCGCCAAGGGACGCGCCTTTTGCGGGGTCAAGGCGGAACCATCGACCAGCGCATAGCCGCGCTGCGACTTGCTGGTCGTCATCAGACGCGCTGGCATGTCTTTTTGCAGGCGCAGGGCCAAATCAAACAACTGGCGCGGCTCGCCGCTACGCAGTTCCAGCTCGGCCTCGCAAATGGGCGCCGTCCCTTGATCGGCGATCAGGCTGCCCTCGTCCAGCGCCAGTTCGATTTCCCAATCCTCAGCACCCAGGATATAGGCGGTGCGCCTGACATCGGTGGTGAAGATCGGGCGCAACGCCGCCGCCAGACGGCGGTCGGCGAACAGCCGCTCCAGTTCCGGCTCGGGCAGTTGAGCGATTTCAGGCGTGTCGCCGCCGATTTCGCTTTCCCATTCCGAGCGCGCCCAGGCTCCGCCCAGGCACTCCCCCATGGTCTTAAGCGTCTGAATGCGCCGCCGCCCGATATGCCGCACCCGCAGCACCACGCCAAGGTTGCGCAGGCGGAAATCCGGCGTGTCGAAATACACCGAGCGCAATAGATGGGTGACGGACCGCCCGCGTTTCAGGCTTTGCACCAAAGGATGGCGGCGCAATCGGCGCAGCCCGGCTGTTTCGAGTTGAAGCTTGAGTTCCGTTTCGGTCCCCACTGGTGCCTCCCTGGCGAGCGCTGCGGCGATCATAGCCGAAACGGTGAAAATAGAAAGCCGGGCAGGCCGAATCTCCTGTGGGGCGAAGGGTGAGCTTTCGCCAGTTGCAAGGGCGGCGCAGCTTTGTCATGGTTGCGGTTGGCGAGGTATTTTGTTTCGCTGGCCGGCGGTGGGCAAGGGGGCGTGATGGCATTGGCAAAACGGTGGGCGATTTCGGTCCTGCTCGCGGTAAGCCTCTCCTCTTGCGGCACCGTCTACGAGTCGGACAGCTTTTGGAAGCAATCCGACTATTGGCAGGCGGGCAAGAGCAGCGATGCCGCCATGGCAGCGTTGGCGAAGGGTGATCTGGTGCGCGCCGAGGCGGAGGCCAACGACGCCATGCGCCGTAATCCCAAAGACCCCTATGCCCTATTGGCCCTGGCCGTCGTCTATCAGAACACTAATCGTCTTGAACTGGCGCGGCAGTATTACGAGGTGCTGGTTTCGATGCATCCGCAAGCCATCGCCATCGTCGGTGCCGGGATGACTGGTCAGCCGCGGACCATCGACAACATCGCCAAGGAGTCGTTGGCGGCGTTGAATGGCCGAACCGCGCGCGGCTATGTCGATCCGCCCGGCCAGCCGGGGCAATTGCCGGTGCCGCCGCCTCCGGCCATCGATGCCGCATTGTTGGATCCGGCAGCGGTCGAGGACGCCAACATCATCCTGCGCTTCCAGACGCTACGCCGCCTGCTGGACGACGGCCTGATCACGCGCGACGAATATAACCTGCGCCGTGGCGCCAATCTGGGAGCCTTGTTGCGCTACACGGCGCCGCCGCCGGCCCAGGGCCTGGGACGTCCAGCGCCGACTCCCGAACAGATTGTGGATCGGCTGAAAGCGTTGGCCTTCGGTTTTGAGGAAAAGAGCATTTCAGCGGCGGAACAGGCGGCTGAGCGCAGCGTCATTCTGGAGGCGTTGATTCCGGCTGTGCCGCAGCGGCGCGCCAACCCGCCGGTGCCGGTGACCAGCCAGATGCAATCGGCTGCCGTGATGGGACGGCTGGAGAAACTGCGCGAAGCCAACGTCATCACGCCGGCGGAGCAATCGCGCGAACGCGATGCGGTGTTCCGTTCGGTCATCGCTTATGAGGAACAAGCTGCCGCCTCGGCGCGGGCTGCCGCCGGCATGATGGCCGCGGTCTCGTCGGCACCAACCGGTCCGGGCGTTCAACTGGCGTCGTTCCACACCGCCGAGCAGGCGCGCAAACATTGGGCGGCATTGCAAAAGCTGTTTCCCACCGAGCTGGGGGCTTTGATGCCGGTCATCACCAAGGTAGCGTTGCGCCATCGTGGCTCGCTCTATCGCCTGAACGCCGGCCCGGTGGCCGACCGCAAGGCGGCGCTGGCGCTGTGCGGCCAAATCAAGCGCAAGCACCAATCCTGCGTGCCCACCGTCCTGAAATAGGCGGAAAGGCCATTATGCCCTTGCGCCTGCCGGCATATGGGCATAGCTTGATCTTTCGCCCAACGTCGGGCGCTCTTTCCTCTCTCCAAGACGGGCTGCACCCAATTAGAAGGGTGTGATTGGTCGCCGGAATTCGGGTTGGGCGTTTTGTTGGCGAGTGGAGTTAAAGTTGGTTGACACGGATTTGTA
>DATGZW010000188.1:0-4922 GCA_035297005.1 Patescibacteria group bacterium | reverse complement strand
CAGGTTGGCGCGCAGCGGCTGGGGGAAAGAGGGATCGTCGATCAGCAAGGCGACGTAATCCCCGGCCCGTTCTCCGGTGCGTTTCCAACCGGCGCCAACCTCGGGACCATCGCTGTCGCCAAGATGAATGCGGTAGTCTGGCGCGTTCTCGGCGTCGGCATGCTCCGCTGGAACCAGTGTCAGTTCAACGTCGAGGGTGAGCGTCCGCAAATGCCCGGCATAGCCGCCGGAGGTGCGGGTGAAAGTGGCAATCTGAGCCATGATGCGTCTCCAAAAGCTACAGGTGGAAAGAAAATTCAGGACGGTTGCTGGTCCACAGCGGCACCGCCCGACCGATGATCGAAGCGGCGGGCAATGGACCGAAATAGCGGCCGTCGAGGCTGTCGGGATGCCGGTTCATCAGGAAGATTTCGCCATCGGCCAGGACACGGCAGCCGCTCCACACCGGCAGGCCCCTGCCCCGGCTGTCGCGGTCGCGCGCCTCGCCTATGACGATGCCGTCGATGGTGATGAGGCGGCCGGTGCGGCAGACGGTGTCCCCAGGCAGTGCGGCGACATGCTTCAGCAGCGGCACGCGCTGAGGCAGATAGTCGCCCTCGGCCAGGAAGCGCGCGATCGGTTCCGGCGGCATCACTGCCACCAGATCGCCGACATGCAGAACGTGCATCGGCTGCACGGCATAGAGCCCGGTCGGCGTGCTGGCGGTGGCGTTCCACAGCAGCCTGGGCGGCGGATGGTGAAAGGCCGATGCGCCGATGGCCAACAGCCAAAAATAGGTGATCATCAGCCAGCCGAAGCGCGTCATGGCGTGATCCCCCGCCGTTTCAGCCATGCCGCATGCCGCTCGCGGGTATAGGCGCGCGGCTGATAGCCGACAGTCAGGCGGTTGTGGACATGTCGCCAGTAATCGGGCGCAACGTCGGCGGCATTGATGCCGAGGGCTTCCACCGCATCGATGACCAGCAGCACCCGTTCGACCTTGGGCCAACCGTCGATGCGCAGCAAGATGTCGCCGCCAGGGCGGACGAAGGGCAGCGTCTGATAGCGCTCACCCGGCACAATGGCGCGGACGATATCGATGCGCGACTGGACGGTGCCGTAATCATTCGAGGTCCAGCGGACGAAGGCGAAGATGCTGTTGGGTGCGAAGCTGACGACACTGCGATGGCGGTCGAGGATCTTTTCGCCAGAGCGATGGCCGAAGCGAAGCCAGTTCTCGATCTGCTTTTCGATCCAGATCAATTCGACCTGAGTCATGTCTTCGGACCGGCGAGACACGAACGGTCGTGGCGAGACAGAACCGGTCATGGGGCCTCTCCTTCGCTGTCGGGGAATTCGCGGGCCAGCAGGGCGCGCAGCATGTCGGCGACGGTGGTGCCGCGCCGAAAGGCGACAATCTTGATGCGACCGCGGAGTTCCGGCGTGATGTCGATGGTCAGGCGGGCGGTGAATCCGTCGGCGGGACGCGGCGGCGTGTCCGGCGCTTTGATCCAGCTTTCGGCGTCGCCGGGGCGACTGGCGAAAGCGCGTTTGCGATTTCCCGCCATCATGGCGCGAGCCTCGCGACTTCGGCGGCCAGCGCCGCGATCTCACCGGACGCCGAGCTGTCGTCGTCGATCTCGAACACCAGCCGCCCGGACTGCGCGGCGTCGGCGAAGACGACACGCTGGCCGATGGTGGTGCGCAGTAGTGGCGGATCATGGTCGGCCAGGACTTCGGCCGTCTCGCGGGCAATGACGGTGCGGGCACCGCAGCGGTTCAGCACGAAACGAGCATTGAGCTGCGGACGGAAGATCCGCGCCTCGCCGAGCAATTTCAGGATTTCGCCCGAGGCCCAACCGTCGAATGGTGACGGTTGCGCCGGAATCAGCACCAGATCGGCGGCCAATAGGGACGAGCGCATCAGTCCGGCGACGCGCGGCGGGCCGTCGATGACGACGTGATCGGCATCGCGGGCCAGTGCGGGGGCCTCCCGGTGCAGAGTATCGCGGGCCAGACCGATGACGCCGAACAGACGCGGCAAGCCCTGGCGGGCCCGCTGTTCGGACCAGTCGAGGGCCGAGCCTTGCGGATCGGCGTCGATCAGGGTGACCCGCTTGCCGAGCCGGGCCCAAGCTCCGGCGAGATGCAGGGCCAGGGTGGTCTTGCCGACGCCGCCCTTCTGGTTGAGCAGGGCGACGATCATGGCGCACCCCGCCGCCGGGTGCCGGCACTGCGGGGTGTTTTCCCCTGCCCCAACAACAAAAAGTTAGACTCTTTGTTAGACTCTAAGTTAGCGGTCGGATTCCGCGTTTCGGGCCAAAGGCTTAGCTGGGGTTCGTGCGCCTGATGTGCCGATAGGGCTGCGCCCGATGTGCCGATAGCCTTTGCGCCTGATGTACCGAGCCCTTTCACAGGGTTGATCACAGTGCCGGTGGATAAGTCGGCGGGCAGGATGCGCAGCAATTCCGCCCGGTTTTCCCATTCGATCTGCAGCCGGTAGCCGGGCAGCGGCTGGCGGACGGCAATGCGGCGCAGATCGAAGGCGAAGTCCGAGACGCGAGCCAGACTGCCCGATTTGACGTGAAGGTGGGCAACCTCGAACAGCCAGCCATGGGGCTGGTGTCCGGCATGTTTGCGGGCGATGCGGTAAAGCCAGCGCTCGATGCCGCCGGTCAGGCGGAAATAGGCCGGATCGATGGTCAGCACCAGCGAGCGGTCGAGGACGCCGCGATAGAACCATTCGGGCAAGACGAATTCCATGCCCTCGATCCGCCCGGTTTGGGTCGCCATTTCCTCCCATTCGTTGATCCAGGAAAATTGCTGGCGACGCCAATGGGGGCCGTTGCGGATGGTGGTGGCGATGACGGTCGATTGCAGGCGGGTCAGCGCCGCTTTCAGCAGGACATATTGCCGATTGCCGGTTGGACGGCCGACGCCGCGCAGCAGCTGGTAGGGCGTGAAGCGGAAGAAACGCGAGGTGCGTAATCCCCGGTTCTCGGCATCGACGATCTGACTGGCGGCCCAAATCAGCACGTCGGCATCCCAGATGGTGGCCATGCCATGTTCCGGCATGCCGAGAACCTGGACCTCGATGTCGTTGGCCTTGTAGAGGATCGGCCTGGTCCGTGGCGACTTGGACAGGGAGAAGAACGGACGTTCCATCAGATCGCGCTGATCGCGGAAGGTGGCATCCTCGGCGGTGACGACGAATGGATCGAGGCGTTGGCGCTCGCTGTCGTGCGAAGTGCGCGGCGGC
Organism: Patescibacteria group bacterium; assembly: GCA_035297005.1. Taxonomy (GTDB): domain Bacteria; phylum Pseudomonadota; class Alphaproteobacteria; order Rhodospirillales; family Magnetospirillaceae; genus DATGZW01. The sequence goes on along the minus strand of DATGZW010000188.1, from coordinate 1,684 downwards.
ATGGTGATGTCGGCGGGGGTCATCAGCGGCCCTCCCGTTCGTCCGGCGTCAAGCGCCGGGCGGGAAAAACCCGCTGTGCCGTGGGATCGGTGGTCGACTTGCGAGCGCCGATGGCGGTCCAGGCCTGCAGATCCTCGACGGCATAAACCACACGACCACCGATCTTGCGGTAGATCGGCCCGGTGCCGTAGGTGCGGTGCTTCTCCAGCGTCCGGATGGAGATGCCGAGAAAGCGCGCCGCATCGGGCGTGCGCAGGAAGCGCGGGGGAAGACCAGCCATGGGATCGGGCATGCGACACCTTCGGTTCGAACGTCGCGCTATCGACGGTGACAGCGCGTCATGGCGAACCCTGGCGGAAAATTGACGGCTTGCAGCGTGCCGCAGATGCGATGCCGTGCTGACGGCACACCCTGGTATGGGAACCATCTATCGGTGGGAATGGCGTGGCGGCAGCCGCAGCGGATAACGCAGCAGGTTGCGATAACCGCCGCGCATCAGGCGAAGGCCATCGGCGACAAGGCGGCGGACCTGATTTTTGCGGGAATCCTCTTCCCAATCGTTTTTGGTCTTGCCGCGAAAGCCGAGGAGCCCTTCGGCGATAGTGCGATAACTGGCCCCCGACAAGCGGGCGTCCAGTGCCCGCAGGATCAGGATGTGACGGTCTCGGGTGATCGCCGGCAGGGCGCGGAATGGAGGACCGGGCGACTTGCCCCACAGGGCGCGCCAGAATCGCCGCGCCGCATGGACACGGAGTTCGAACAGGGCATCGAAGGGCAACAGGACGGCATAGCCCGCCGCCGCATGGGGCGGTTCGCTAAACCAGAACTGGTGTTCGACACCTCCGCTCCGCCAGGAGGCATGCCAGCCGTCATCGGCAGGGCGCAAATCGAGCCCGGCCAGACCAGCCCAGTTGAATCGTGCATCGGTCTGGCGGTTGGCCGCCGGCAGCTTGGTCAGCAGCACGGCGGCGGGCTGCAGCTCCGGTATCCAGAACAGGGACTGTTGATCCGAGGGAATGGTCGGATCACGCGGGAAATCGGAGCCCCCAGCGCCGGGAGAAGATGGTCAGGGCCGCCGTTTCGGGACTTTCCTCACCATCAAGTCTGGCATAGTCTTTATGGTAACTTTCGTCGCGGCGCAGATATTCCCAGGCGAAACCGGCGGCGGGGATGCTGTTGGCATGAACATAGGCCGCCGGTGAACGCCAATCGATGCTGAGCATGGCGTTTGTTCTCGGATGTGAAGGTTGGGCTGACGCGGGGAAAAACCCCGAATCGCACATCCGCTCACTCTCAGTGAACCCTCGCCCGATTTGAACTCGCAATAATCAGATATCTTGATATCGACATGCGATCATAAGTTGATAATTTTGTTTTTGTCGATGTGCGAGCCGGGCAACGCCCGGCGAGCGCCGGACGCGCCATGAGCGCGGACGGCCGCCGATCCGCCCAGCCGGATCGGCGGAAAATCGCAGAGCCTGCCCCACGGAAAGACGCATTCCCTGAAACCCGGTAAAGCGGAAAGCCGTGCAACCGGATTTGCGATTGCACGGCTCTCAGGATATCAGGCGGCACGTTCCATCAGTTTCTTGGCCTTGTTTTCCAAATCAAGACGGCTGTCCTGGTGGGATTTGGCGCGGGCCAGCGCGGTGATGCCCTGGACGAAATCGAACAGGCTTTCCGG
>DATGZW010000187.1:0-5413 GCA_035297005.1 Patescibacteria group bacterium | reverse complement strand
GGAGCCACCGTGTCCGACATCGACGGCGTGCGCGTCAGCACCCCCGACGGCTGGTGGCTGCTGCGCGCCTCCAACACCCAAGCGGTGCTGGTGGCGCGGTGCGAATCGGGGACCGAAGAGGGATTGGTGCGGCTGCGCGGAATGCTCGACGCGGCGCTGGAGCAGACGGGGGTACGGGAGCGGGGGGCGGTGGTGAAGGGGGCTTCGCCAATATCTGAATCTGCCGGTCTTTAGAATGGCTTTCGGGGCACCGTCCGCTATGAGAGGCGATTGCGGTGCCCGCCTCTTCTATCGAGAGGCCATGAACTGGGCTATTTGTCGGATGGAGGAGAAGGACGGGCCGTCTTTTCAGCCCATTCGAAGTGGACCTTCAGCGAGTTAAGTGGGGTGGGATATGGAACAAGATTGTTGTGCTGAAGTTGGCCCATGACGATACCCGGGGCTATTTCCAGGCGTTTTGCAAAGTCTCTTATTCGACCTGCTGAAAAGTTTGCTGCTCGGATGAAGGTTTGCCATTCATCCCTGGGGATCAAGGCAGCAGCAGCATACTCGTTTGCTTCTTGCTCGCGCCGGGCTGTTTCAGGATCCAGCACGGCGTTCCTTTTGACTGGTTCATCAATGATAAGTTTCTTGGGGTGCAGGAGAACGTGTCCGGCTTCGTGGAAGAACGTGAACCAGAGATGATCGTCGGTTTTATGGCGTAAGCTTAGCTGGATCAGCGCCTTGTCCTTGGATAGCCAGCGAGTGGCTCCGCTCAGGCAAGTTTTTGGAAGTTCTGGGGTAAAAGCAACCACCACTCCCACCTCCGCGCACATCGTGATGAGCTTTGGCTGGAACACCGAAGGTTTTTCGCGCGTAAGCGGTCGAACTTCCGTCAGCACGCGTTTGAAAGCGCAGGCATCGAAGGGGCCGCACTGTCGATTTTCGGCGATTGTCTCGCCCCGCCGTAGCCATGCCGCAACCGATTCCGGGGCGCTCTCGAAAGATCGGGACTTACGGTAGGCGACCTCCACATGCTGCTGGACAAGGAGAGACTCCCAAATTTCGACACTGGCGACAGCGAAATAATTGAGAAGTTTCCGAACGGCATCGGTCGAATCGGAGGGTTTCTCGATGTGGCCTAAGCGAACCATCGCAGCGAGCGGGAACCGCTTGGCCCAGAGCTGGGCTTTTGCATGGCGCTCCCGTTCCTGTTGTTCCGCAATGCGCAGGCGGTAAAGAGTCTCCAGGTTGAGCCAATAAGTGGCGGGAGTTCCGAGGACGCGCTCAAACTCGATGGCCGTTTCCGGCTCGATGGGTGCCTTTCCAGCGATGATCTCGCTGATCATTTTGGCGCTGTGACCGCATCTTTCGGCGAAGCTTGCCTTGGCAATCGAACGCCCCGCCAATGTCTTTTCCAGAATACGCCCTGGGGGCGAGGCATAGTCCGGCGTGCCGGTCAGCCGCTCAGGTTTCGCCATGATAGTCCCCCAAAAAAACGATCTCGATCTCGGTTACAAGTGTGATGTCGATGCTGCTGTCGTGATTGAGTGGCAAGGAGTCGTTTGCGGGAATGAAACAAAGGCGCACGCCACCATGCGCATCAACGGACCATTGACCTTTCCGTTTGCCCTCAAGCTTATGCCGCCGTTCAGGTGGATGGACAGGAACACCGGAAAGAGTCGGCATGGCCATCAAGGTCGTAATACGATCCCCAATTTCCTCGGCGCATTTTTTTCCGAATTTTGCTACGAGCTTCTGCTGGGTCGTGCACAGCTTCAGGAGCTTTGTCGTGGCGTAGGAAACCAGCACGTTGCCTCTCCACTTAACGTCTTAGGTAATGCACTTTTATGCTGACGTCAAGCCAGCCAGTTTTCCCGTTGCCGTAGGACGTTCATCCATTGCGCGGGGTGCAGCTCTGTTTAACCACGGAATTCGTATAAATTCTGAAAAAGAATATAACTTCTGAGGCGTGCAACCGCTACCAGAAGTTATATCCGTCACTGCCGATATTTTTGAGAGCACCCCCTTGTATCTCGAAGCGACGCCATATGAAGCCCAGACACCCCCTTGGCCAAGGGGGTGTCTGGGTTGGGTGACCCTGTTTCCCCCAGGGCTCGAAAGCCGCGAGTGAGCGAAAGGGCGCCCGACCTTCCTTTAAGTCCGAACGGTTGACCGGGCGAAGAGCCCGCACAACAAGGAAGGAACGGAAGGATGACACAGGCAGAGCGGACGGTGGGCATCGATTGCGGGAAGCATTTCCTCGATGCCGCGGTATTTCCTTCGGGTGAGAGAATTCACGTTCCGACCACGGCGGCGGGGATCGAGACGCTGCGGGAGTGGATCGTGTCGCATCAGGTTCAAGTGGTCGGGATGGAGGCCAGCGGGGGATACGAACGGCCAATCCGCGACGTGTCGTGCGCGGCGGGGCTGACGGTCCACGTCTTCAATCCGGCGAGGGTTCGGTATTTCGCCAAGGCGAAGGGACGGCTTGCCAAGAACGACCGGATCGATGCCCGATTGATTGCCGAATTTACAGCCACCTTGGGCCAGGATCTGGAGCCGGCGACGCCCGACCCGGCGCGCGAGGAACTGGCCGGTCTGGTGCGTGCCCGCCGCCGGATGGTCGATACGCGCTGCGATCTGTGCAAGGCCAGGGAGGCCGCGCCTGAAGCGGCCAAGACAGCGTTCTCCGATGTCATCGATACCTTGGCGACCGCCATCAAGGCCCTGGAGGCGGTCATCAAGGAAAGGCGGGAAGCCAATGAAGGTCTCGACCGGAAAATCACCGACCTTTGTTCGGCTCCGGGGATCGGAACGGTCACGGCGACCACCTTGGCTGCTTGCGTTCCCGAATTGGGGCATACCAGCAACACCAAAATCGCCGCCTTGCTGGGAGTGGCGCCATTCGACGCCGACAGTGGCGATCATCACGGATTGCGCCGCATCATGGGCGGCAGGGCCGAGGCGCGGCACGCCCTCTATATGGCCGCGTTGGTGGCTGCCACCCACGTTCCCGGCGTCATCGCCGACTTCTATGCCAACCTCGTAGCGCGCGGAAAACCGCGCAAAGTGGCGCTGACCGCCTGCATGCGAAAATTGATCGTCCGCCTCAACGTTATGCTCAGAAAAGGACAAACCTGGCAGGCCAACCACGTTTGACGTGGCCGACCGCTTGAAAACCAGCAAAGACCGGGCGCGCGCCAGCGCGAGCCTTGACGCGGAGCATGACCGGTCTACCGCCTTTGCGCAGGAAGAAGACGGTTGCTCACACGTCCAGATTCGCCACTTTCAGCGCATTGGTCTGGATGAAGTCGCGGCGGGGTTCGACGACGTCGCCCATCAGGGTCGAGAACACCTCCTCGGCTTCCTCGATATGGGCGACCTTGACTTGCAACAGGGCGCGGGCGTTGGGGTCCAGGGTGGTTTCCCACAATTGGCCGGGGTTCATTTCGCCCAGACCTTTATAGCGCTGGATGGCGATGCCCTTACGGCCGGCGTCCATGATGGCGTCAAGCAATGACACCGGGCCGGTGATCGGGGTCGAGCGGTCCTTGGCCACCAGTTCGGCGTGGTGGGTGTAGACCTCGCTCAGGCGGCTGGCCATTTCGTCGAGTTTGCGCGATTCGGCGCTGCGCAGCACCGTGCTGTCGATCAGATGGGTCTCGGTGACGCCACGCAGGGTGCGGGAGAAGATCAGCCCGTCGCCTTCGCTGACATGGCCTTTCCAGCCACGTTCCAGATGCGTTTCCAACTGGTCCAGGCGCTCGGCGACGACCGCCGCCGCCGCTTCGGCGCGGGCGACGTCGGTGGACAAAGCCGGATTGAGGGCGCCGGCGATGGCGACCTGTTCCAGCACGCGGACCGGCACGCGGCGCGAGATCTTGCTCAGCAGAGTTTTGATGGCGCGGGTCTGGTCGGCCAAGGCGCGCAGATCCTGCCCGCCGATCTGGCCGCCGCCTTCGGTTTTCAGCACCGCTTCGGTCAGGCCGCCGTCGATCAGGTAGTTTTCCAAGGCCCGGTCATCCTTCAGATAGACCTCGGAATTGCCGCGCTTGGCGCGATAAAGCGGCGGCTGGGCGATGTACAGATAGCCCTTTTCGATCAGCTCGGGCATCTGGCGATAGAAGAAGGTCAGCAGCAAAGTGCGGATGTGACTTCCGTCCACGTCGGCGTCGGTCATGATGATGACTTTGTGGTAGCGCGCCTTGGCGACGTTGAAGCCGTCGGTGTCGCCTTCTTCCTTGGGCCGTCCGATGCCGGTGCCCATCGCTGCGATCAGGGTGCCGATTTCCGCCGAGCCGAGCATCTTGTCGAAGCGGGCGCGCTCGACATTGAGGATCTTGCCGCGCAACGGCAGGATCGCCTGGAAGGCGCGGTTGCGTCCCTGCTTGGCCGAGCCACCGGCCGAGTCTCCCTCGACGATGAACAGTTCGGAACCGGCGGGGTCGCGTTCCTGGCAGTCGGCCAGTTTGCCGGGCAGGGTGGCGATGTCCAGCGCGCCCTTGCGCCGGGTCAGTTCGCGCGCCTTGCGGGCGGCTTCGCGGGCGGCGGCGGCTTCGACCACCTTGGCGACGATCTTGCGGGCCTCGCTCGGATGCTCTTCGAACCACTGCTGCAAGCGCTCGGCGACTACGTTCTCGACCACCGGGCGAACCTCGGAGGAGACCAGCTTGTCCTTGGTCTGCGACGAGAATTTGGGGTCGGGCACCTTGACCGACAGCACGCAGGTCAGGCCTTCACGCATGTCGTCACCCGACAGCGTGACTTTCTCGCGTTTGGCAACGCCCGAATCATTGGCATAGGTGTTGACGGTGCGGGTCAGGGCGGCGCGGAAGCCGGCCAGATGGGTGCCGCCGTCGCGCTGCGGGATGTTGTTGGTGAAGCACAGACAGGTCTCGTGATAGCTGTCGGTCCATTCCATCGCCACTTCCACGAGGATGCCGTCGCGCTCGCCGGCCACCGCGATCGGCGGGGCATGCAGGGCGGTCTTGGACTTGTCGAGGTAATGCACGAAGGCTTCGATGCCGCCCTCGTAATGCAAATCGACAGCGGTGCCTTCGCCGTGGCGGTCGTCGATCAGGCGCAGGAACACGCCTGAATTGAGGAAGGCCAGCTCGCGCAGGCGATGCTCCAGGGTGGCGAAGTCGTATTCGGTCTTGGTGAAGGTCTCGGTCGAGGGCTGGAAGGTCACCTCGGTGCCGGTGCGCAACCCGCGTTCCTCGGAGGACGGCGCATCGGCGACGATGGCCAGGGGTGCCACGGCCTCGCCATGGCGGAAGCGCATGTAATGTTCTTTGCCGTTGCGCCAGATGCGCAGATCCAGCCACTCGGACAGGGCGTTGACGACGGACACGCCGACGCCGTGCAAGCCGCCCGACACCTTATAGGAGTTCTGGTCGAACTTACCGCCGGCATGCAGCTGGGTCATGAT
>DATGZW010000186.1:0-8221 GCA_035297005.1 Patescibacteria group bacterium | reverse complement strand
CTGGACTCAGGTGAAGATCGTCGCCTCGTCGGGCTTGGGGCCGGCGAAATGCCGGGTCATGGCCTATTCCCAGGCTCCCATCGACGTGGTCGGCACCGGCTCGTTCATGCCCGACGCCTGGGGGGAAACCTATGCGACCTCGGACATCATCGCCTATGGCGATCAGCCGCGCGTCAAGCTCGGCCGCGAATTCCTGTTGCGGCGGGATTGAAGGGCGCGTTGACAGCGCCCGCCTCAACCCATAGCGTGCGACTAGTCTTCAAACGTCAGACAGCGAGCCATGTCCGATAAAATTTCCATCGCCCTGGCGCAAATCAATCCCACCGTCGGCGACGTGCCGGGCAATGTCCGCCGCATCCTCGATGCGCGCGCCCAGGCCGTCGGCGCCGATCTGGTGGTGTTCCCCGAACTGACCATTTCCGGCTATCCGCCCGAGGATCTGGTGCTCAAGGACGCCTTTCTCGACAGCGTCAAGCTGGGCGTGGCGCAATTGGCCGCCGCCACCGCCGATGGCGGGCCGGCGCTGCTGGTCGGCGCGCCCTGGCGCATCGATGGCCGCCGCCATAACGCGGTGCTGCTGCTGGACGATGGCGCGATCGCCGCCGTTACCCTGAAAAACCATCTGCCCAATTACGGCGTGTTCGACGAGGTGCGGGTATTCTCTCCCGGCCCGTTGCCGAGCCCGATTTCCTTTCGCGGCGTCTCTCTTGGCGTTTTGATCTGCGAGGACATGTGGTACCCCGACGTCGCCGCCGCCTTATGTGCGGATGGGGCCGATATCCTGGTGGTGCCCAACGGCTCGCCGTTCGAGACCGACAAACGCAACGCCCGCCAGCTTCACGCCACCGCGCGGGTCGCCGAAACTGGCTTGCCGTTGATCTATGTGAACCAGATTTGCGGCCAGGACGAATTGGTGTTCGACGGTGCTTCGTTCGTCGTTGATGCGCGGGGGCGGTTGACGCATCAACTGCCGGCTTGGCGCGAAACGGTGGTGACGACCGATTGGACGCGCGGCGAGACCGGGCTGGCCGCTGCCCCCGGCACCGTGGTTCCCACCGCCGAGGGCGCCGAGAGCGTCTATCAGGCGATGGTGCTGGGCCTGCGCGACTATGTCGGCAAGAACCGCTTCAAGGGCGTGCTGCTGGGGCTGTCGGGCGGTATCGACAGCGCGTTGTCGGCGGCGGTGGCTGCCGATGCGCTTGGCCCCGACAAGGTGTGGTGCGTCATGATGCCGTCGCCCTATACCTCGCAGGACAGCCTGGACGACGCCGCGGAAGTGGCGCGACTGTGCGATATCCGCCTCGACAGCATCAATATCGGCCCGGCCATGCAGGCCTTCGAGACCATGCTGGCCCCCGCTTTCGCCGGGGTCGCCGCCGACATCACCGAAGAAAACCTGCAAGCCCGTTCGCGCGGCCTGACCTTGATGGGTCTGTCCAACAAGTTCGGTTATATGGTCCTGTCCACCGGCAATAAATCCGAGATGTCGGTCGGTTACGCCACCCTTTATGGCGATATGTGCGGCGGCTATTCGGTGCTGAAGGACGTCTATAAGACCACGGTGTTCGAGGTCTCGCGCTGGCGCAACGCCCACAAGCCCGACGGCGCGTTGGGGCCGGTTGGGGCGGTGATGCCGGAGCGGGTCATCACCAAGCCGCCTTCGGCCGAGCTGAAGCCCGATCAGACCGATCAGGACACCCTGCCGCCCTATGACCAACTCGACGCCATTCTGCACTGCATGATTGAAGGCGAGTTGGGGCCAGCCGAGATCGTCGCCGCTGGACATGATCCGGTGGTGGTGCGCAAGGTGTTCCGCATGTTGGATCGCGCCGAATACAAGCGCCGGCAAGCGCCGCCGGGGGTTAAGATCACCAGCCGCGCCTTTGGCCGCGACCGGCGCTATCCCATCGTTAATGGTTTCACCGACACCGTTTGAGAATTCAGCCATGACCGTCACGGTCCGTTTCGCTCCTAGTCCTACCGGGCGGCTGCATGTCGGCAACGCCCGCGTCGCCTTGATCAATTGGCTCTATGCCAAGCGTCACGGCGGCAACTTTGTCCTGCGCATCGACGACACCGACCTTGAGCGCAGCCGCGAAGAATATGAGGTCGCCATCCGCGAGGATCTGACCTGGCTCGGCCTGACCTGGGACCGCCAGGAACATCAGTCCAAGCGCATCGACCGCTATGAACTGGCGGCCGACAAGCTGCGTGCCGAGGGCCGGCTCTATGCCTGCTACGAGACGCCGGAAGAACTCGACTACAAGCGTAAACGCCAGATGGCGCGCAACGTGCCGCCGGTCTATGACCGCGCCGGGCTGGCCCTGACCGCCGAACAGCGGGCCGCGCTGGAAGCCGAGGGGCGCAAGCCGCATTGGCGCTTCCGCCTGGATACCGGCGAAGTTCAATGGGACGATCTGGTGCGCGGTCCCTGCCATTACCGGGGCGAACATCTGAGCGATCCGGTGCTGATCCGCGCCGATGGCAGCCATCTCTACACGCTGCCCTCGGTGGTCGACGATATCGAGCTGGGCATCAGCCACATCATCCGCGGCGAGGATCACGTCACCAATTCCGCCGTGCAAATTCAGATTTTCCGCGCGCTGGGAGCCGAGCCGCCGGTGTTCGCCCATCTGTCGCTGCTGACCGACGCCACCGGGGCCGGGCTGTCAAAGCGCCTGGGCAGCATGTCGCTGGGCGATCTGCGCGGGCAGGGCGTCGAAGCCTTGGCGCTCAACAGTCTGTTGGCCAAGCTGGGCAGTTCGGACTCGATCCATCCCTGCCAGAGCATGGACGCATTGGTCGGCGAATTCGACATCGCCAGCTTCAGCCGCGCCACGCCGAAATTCGACCCCGTCGAGTTGGAGCATATCAACGCCCGCCTGCTGCACGACATGCCTTATGCGGCGGCGGCGGAGCGGCTGCGCGCGGTCGGCATTGACGGCGACGAAGCGTTCTGGCTGGCGGTGCGGCCCAATCTCGGCTTCATCGCCGATGCCCGCGACTGGTGGCATATCTGCCGCGAGGCGGTGGCTCCGGTGGTCGAGGATGCCGGCTTCCTGGCCCAGGCGGCGGAAGTCTTGCCGCCCGAACCGTGGGGCGTCGAGACCTGGAAGGCCTGGACCTCGGCTGTGCAAAAGGCCACTGGCCGTAAGGGCCGCGAGCTATTCCATCCCTTGCGTCTGGCCCTGACCGGACGCGAGAATGGACCCGAACTGAAGACTCTGTTACCCCTGATTGGTTCTCCTCGCGCCGCCGCCCGGCTGCGGGGCGAAACCGCCTGAGCTGGAAGGTTTACCGTGCCGCTGGTTTTTTACAACACCCTCACTCGCCACAAAGAGACCTTCGTGCCGCTCGATCCCGACCGGATCGGCATGTATGTCTGCGGCCCCACGGTTTACGACCGCGCGCATATCGGCAACGCCCGCCCGGTGATCGTGTTCGACGTGCTGTACCGGCTGCTGAAGCGGCTGTACCCGACGGTGGTCTATGTCCGCAACATCACCGACGTCGATGACAAGATCAACGCCCGCGCCGCCGAGAACGGTGAGCCGATTTCGGCGCTGACGGCGCGCACCACCCAGGCTTTTCACGACGACATCGCCGCGCTGAACGCGCTGCCGCCGGATGTCGAGCCGCGCGCTACCGCTCATATTCCTCAGATGGTCGCCTTCATCGGCGAATTGATCGAGCGTGGCCACGCCTATGAAGCCGAGGGCCATGTGCTGTTCTCGGTGGCCTCGATGCCCGGTTACGGCAAGCTGTCGGGGCGCAGCCAGGACGAGCTGATCGCTGGCGCCCGCGTCGAAATCGCCGCCTATAAGAAGAACCCGGCGGACTTCGTGCTGTGGAAGCCCTCGACCGACGATCTGCCGGGCTGGGACAGCCCGTGGGGCCGTGGGCGTCCGGGCTGGCATATCGAATGCTCGGCGATGAGCCGCGAATATCTGGGCGTCACCTTCGACATCCATGGCGGCGGGCTGGATCTGGTGTTCCCGCACCATGAAAACGAAATCGCCCAAAGCACCTGCGCCCATGCCGGTCAGCCCTACGCCCGCTATTGGCTGCATAACGGCTGGCTGCTGATCGAAGGCGAGAAGATGTCCAAATCGCTGGGCAACTTCCTCACCGTGCGTGATCTGCTCGATCAAGCGCCGGGCGAGGCGATCCGTCTGGCCATGCTGACCACCCATTACCACCAGCCGTTCGACTGGACCGCCGAGGTGCTGAAGCAGGCCCGCGCCACGTTGGACCGGCTGTATCTGGCCCTGCGCGCCGTCGCCGACATTCACCCGGAAAACCGCGACGTGGTGCCGCTGGAGGTTATGGCGGCGTTGGAGGATGACCTCAACACGCCGCTGGCGATGGCCCATCTGCATGAGATCGCCACCAACCTCAACAAGTCGCAGACCGACGAGGAAAAGGCCGAGTGGAAGGGTGCTCTGCTGGCCAGCGCCGATGTGCTGGGGCTGTTGCAGCAGGATGTCGAGGCGTGGTTCCGCTGGACCCCGGCGTCTGGGGCGACGCTGTCGGACGCACAGGTCGACGATCTGATCGCCCGCCGCCTCGACGCCCGCAAGTCCAAGGACTTCGCCGAAGCCGACCGCATCCGCAAGGAACTGGCCGATAACGGCGTGTTGTTGGAAGACGGCGCCGGTGTGACCACATGGCGGCGCAGTTGATCGATTCCATGGCTTGATCCTCCTCCGTCCGTGCCCACCTATGGGGAACACGGACGGAGGAGGCCCATGGGCGAGCGGGATATCGATAGCGAAACGATCGGCGGTAATGGTCAGCGTCCGCCACAGGAAGAGCGTCGGCAGATGCCGCGCCCCGGCGACAGGCTGCCGCCCCCCGAACCGGACCAGTGGCGGGGCGATTCGCGTCAAACGGTGCGGCGCGACGGCACTGCCGATGGCGATGGCGTAACCCCGGCATCAAACCGGACTCCCATTCCATCTTGAGTGGACCTCTGTCATAGGGCATTCTCTCCCCCCTTCCTTTTTGGTGGCCGGGCAGAATGAGCGACAAGCGCGTCTATCTCTATGACAGCACCCTGCGCGACGGCGCGCAGACTCAAGGCGTCGATTTCAACACGGCGGACAAGCAGGCGATCGCCATCGAGCTTGACCGCTTGGGGATCGATTACATCGAGGGCGGCTGGCCGGGCGCCAACCCCACCGACGACGCCTTTTTCGCGGCGCCGCCGCGCTTTACCCGCGCCAAGCTGGCGGCGTTCGGCATGACTCGCCGCGCCGGCCGTTCGGCCGAGAACGATCCGGGCTTGCAGGCGATCTTGCAGCCGGGGACGCCGGTGGTCACCATGGTCGGCAAGTCGTGGGACTTCCAGGTCGAGGTGGCGCTGAACATCGGGTTGGACGAAAACCTGCGCATGATCGGTGAATCCATCGCTCATGCCCGCACCCGCACCGCTGAAGTGATGTTCGATGCCGAGCATTTCTTCGACGGCTACCGCGCCAATCCCGATTACGCCCTGCAATGCGTCAAGGCGGCCTATGATGCCGGCGCCCGCTGGGTGGTGTTGTGCGACACCAATGGCGGCTCTTTGCCGCATGACATCGAACGCATCGTCGGCGCCGTCTGTCAGGTGGTGCCGGGCGACCATGTCGGCGTTCACTGTCACAACGACTCCGACAATGCCGTGGCTAATTCGCTGGCGGCGGTGCGGGCCGGCGCGCGGCAGATCCAGGGTACCCTGAACGGGTTGGGCGAGCGCTGCGGCAACGCCAATCTGGTGTCGATCATCCCCAATCTGGTCCTGAAGATGGGCTATGAGACCGGCATTTCGGCCACCGAGATGACCAAGCTCACCCATGTCTCGCGCATTCTCGACGAGCGGCTGAACCGCGCCCCCAACCGCAGCGCCCCTTATGTCGGCGAATCGGCCTTTGCCCATAAGGGCGGGCTGCATGTCTCGGCGGTCGAGAAAGACCCGCGCTGTTACGAACATATCGCTCCCGAACTGGTCGGCAACCGCCGCCATATCGTGGTGTCGGACCAGGCCGGACGCTCCAACATCCTGGCCCGCTTCCGCGAGATCGGCCTCGACGTCGATCCCTCGGATCCCAAGCTGGGAAAATTGATCGACGAGGTGAAGCAGCGCGAGTTCAATGGCTATGCCTATGACGGCGCCGAAGCCAGCTTCGAGATCCTGGCCCGCCGTGTGTTGGAAGGCGTGCCCGACTTCTTCCGCCTGTACGGCTTCCGCGTCATCGACGAGCGCCGCTGGAACGCCAAGGGCGATCTGATCACCCTGTCGGAGGCCACCATCAAGGCCGAGGTCAAAGGCGAGTCGCTGATGACCGTGGCCGAGGGCAACGGCCCGGTCAGCGCCCTCGACGCCGCCTTGCGCAAGGTGCTGACGCCTGCCTATCCGCACCTCTCCGACCTCAAGCTGGTCGATTACAAGGTGCGTATCCTCGACCCGCAAGCGGGGACGGGGGCGGTGACCCGCGTCATGATCGAAAGCGCCGATGGTCACGGCGAGCGCTGGTCCACCGTCGGCGTCTCGACCAATGTGATCGATGCGTCGTATAACGCCCTGCACGACAGCATCACTTACAAGTTACTGCGCGACGGCGCCGAGGCCTGATGTCTGAGTTTGAAACACCGATTCCCACCGCCGCTATGCCGGCGGTGATCCTGATTCGCCCGCAATTGTCCGAGAATATCGGCACGACCTCGCGGGCGATGATGAATTGTGCCTTGTACGATATGCGCCTTGTCGCCCCGCGTGAGGATTGGCTGTCCGACCGGGCCATCGCCGCCTCGTCGGGGGCCGATTCGATCCTGCGGGCGGCGCGGGTGTTCGACACCACCGAGGACGCCATCGCCGACCTGCACCGCGTCTACGCCACCACCGGGCGCAACCGCTTCATGGTCAAGCCGGTGGTCACTCCGCGACAGGCGGCGGTCGAGTTGCGCGCTCATATCGCAGCCGGATCGAATTGCGGGCTGCTGTTCGGCCCCGAACGCACCGGTTTGGAGAACGACGACGTGGCGCTGGCCGACACCGTCATTACCGTGCCGTTGAACCCCGAGCATTGTTCGCTGAATCTGGCGCAGTCGGTATTGCTGGTGGCTTATGAATGGTATCAGGCGGGCGATCCGGCCGAGCCGCGCGCCATGACCAAGGGGGCGGCTCCGGTCGCCGACAAGAAGGAATTGGTGGCGTTCTTTCACCATTTGGAGCGCGAACTGGACGAATGCGGGTTCTATCGCGTTGCCGAAAAACGCCCCAGCATGGTCCGCAATGTGCGCAATATGTTCGAACGCGCCGATCTGACCGTCCAAGAGGTGCGGACCCTGCACGGCATCATCCATGAACTGGTCACCTTTCGCGGACGCAAGGGCGGCGCGGGGGAGGGGGAGCAATGAGCACCGATCACCAGCCGCCACGCTTCGACAGCTATTTTCAGGACGTGTTCGAGCAATTGATCGTCTGGCGGCGCGATGTGCGCTATTTCCGCCGCGATCCCCTTGATCCCGTGCTGATCGACCGCCTGCTGGCATTGGCCTGCCTGGCGCCCTCTGTCGGCCACGCTCAGCCCTGGCGCTTCGTCAAGGTCGAGGAGCCGGAGCGGCGGGTGGCGGTGCGGCAGAACTTCGTCGCCTGTAATTCCGACGCCCTGCACGACTATTCCGGCGAGCGGGCCAAGCTGTATGCCGGGCTGAAGCTGTCGGGGCTCGACGACGCTCCAGTGCATATCGCGGTGTTCTGCGACCATGTCACCGACACCGGCCACGGCCTGGGCCGCAAGACCATGCCGGCCACGCTGGACTATTCGGTGGTGGCCGCCATCCATACCTTCTGGCTGGCGGCGCGCGTGCATGGCTTGGGGGTCGGCTGGGTGTCGATCATCGACCCCGAGCGGATCCACGACATCCTGGAGGTGCCGGAAGGCTGGGGGCTGGTCGCCTATCTGTGCGTCGGCCTGCCGGTGGAAGAGAGCGACGAGCCCGAATTGGTACGCTTCGGCTGGCAAGATCGTGAGGCCTTCGAGCGATTTGTGCTGACCCGCTAAGGCTTGCCGCCGTTTTCCTTTGACACAGCCGCCGTGATTTGCATAATCCGCGCTCTTCCTGAGAACGTGGGCCGGTAGCCAATCCGTTCCCCGCCCCGGCATCGCCGTGGGACTATCGGGACAAAATGCAGAGAATTGGGAAAGACCAATGACTAAGCGTATTGAAGCCAAATATA
>DATGZW010000185.1:0-16714 GCA_035297005.1 Patescibacteria group bacterium | reverse complement strand
CGATACCAGACGAGGGTTCGGTCTTCCACGTCGCCTTGCCGGCGGGTCATGGTGACCTCCCCATCGCGTGATGGTGTGGGGTGCCGGGTGGCGAGCCGCAGATTGCGCCTCGTCAAGAGCCCGCTCAATCTGCCCGTAATGATCGAGCGAACGTCGTGAAGCCCTGAAGAAAAACCCGGAGCTGGTCTGTGATCTTGGGATCGGAGATCGCGCCGTCCTCGCCGACAACAGTCTGGACCCGGGAGACAAGCAGGCGGCCTCCGCTCCAAAACTCGGTCCCAAGAGTGCTTAAAACCGGAAGCCATGCGTTCTGGCCGAGAATGGTGCCAAAGCCGCCGGGCGAGGCCCCCATCACGGCGACCGGCTTTCCGCCAAAAACCCGCTTGATGTCGGCTGGTGGGCGGGACAGCCAGTCGATGGCATTCTTGAACACGCCCGGGATCGAGTTGTTGTATTCCGGCGTGACCAGCAGCAGTCCATCGGCGGCGGCGATCGCATCTTTCAGGTCAACCACCCGCCGAGGAATCCCATCGGCGGCCTCAAGATCGCCGTCGTAAAGCGGGATGCCGCGAATTGTCTCGATGGTTAATGTGGCCTCTGTCGGCATTAACCCTGCCGCCGCCTTGAGCAGGGCGCTGTTGAATGATCCCTGCCGCAAACTGCCCGAAACTCCAATCAATGTGGTCACTCGCGCCTCCGTCCTCATGGCCCGCTCTTTATGGGTGAACGCGGTCCGTCAAAAAGGGTTCTCGCCGCACCGGTCCGGCTGTTGCCCCTGATGTTTGGCCTCGTCGTGGTGAAGGGAGCGCTGGTGTTCGGGCTGGGACGCGTCGCCGGTCGCGGCGCTCTTGCCTGTCTGCGCATGGCGGCCGTGCTGGCACAGGCCGGCGAGTTTGGCTTTGTTCTGTTCAATCAGGCCCCGCCGTGCGCGCGATGACGGTGGCTCAGGCTGATTCCGCCGTTCTGGTGGTGCCGCTGTCGATGATCCTAGCCCCGTTGCTGTTCGCTGCCACCGAGCGCTGGATCATTCTCCGCCTGGGCGAGACGCCGACCGGCGGGGGCTTTGTCGTTTGCGTCCTGCATGTGGCATCTCTAAAAATGCGACGCACTTGCAAAGAAACCGCATCGCCCATGCATTGACGGGGGAATTTCCGGGTGCGGTCTTCTTGTGAGTGAGTTGCATTTTTAGGCGTGCCACATGGAGGCAGAACCGGCGGGCCGGCGGGCTATCGTCGGTGGCGCTGTTCGTTCCTGCCCTGTGAAGGATCGAGGGCGGTTCCATGAAGGATCGAGCGGAGGCGGTTACACCCTAGACAACGCACACGCCCGCGAGGATGAAACAGGAAGCACCGTCATCGCGGGGAAGCGCCTCCAGCCATGGGTGGACGTTACAATGTAATATCGGCGGGAGTGGCGGAATTCGGGGATACCCGGAAATGCGATTTTCGTTCTGGGGATACCCCAATCAAAAGGGGTTAGCGCTCGAAAGCCGCTAACCCCTTGAAATGATGGTGCCGAAACACGGATTTGAACCGTGGACCTACTGATTACGAATAAGCGGTTTTAGTATGTCAGCAGGCGACAGGGCACACAGCGGACCCGACAAAATACCTTGATAACTGCCATAATTCAGGCGTACCTTCTGACTTGATCCGACACCAGATGACACAAGATGTCGTCCCGGCGGGTCCGCTACAGGTCCGCTGTGGGTCCGCTGTTTTGGACTGCAGGTAATCAGAGGGTCCGGTCATGAAGCTGACAGTGACGCGCATCAACGCCTTGAAGTGCGACCCCGGCCAGCGGGACAAGCTGGTTTTCGATGACGACCAGAAGGGGCTTGCCGTCCGGGTGACGGCCGCAGGGAGCAAGAGCTACCTCGCCCAATACACCATCGGCGGACAGCGAAAGCGGGTGCCGCTGGGGAACTGTGACGCTCTATCGCTGGCCGATGCCCGCGCGGCCGTCTGCGCCATCATGGGAAAGGTGGCGAGTGGAGTTGATACCGCCGCCGAGCGGAAAGCCGCTGCCGATGCCGCCAAGGCCGAAGCCGAACGGCAACGCCTGACCTTGGGCGTGCTGGTGGATACCTGGAAGGCGCTGCACCTCGCCAACAAGCGCGCGCGCTATGCCGCCGAAGCCGTCCGCGCCCTGCAAAACGCCTTCGCTGCACAATGGGACCAGCCGGCCGAAAACCTTGACCGTGCTGCCGTCGTCCGTGTTCTCGACGGCATGGCGAAGGCCGGTGCCGTCGCCATGGCCTCGCGCACGGCTGCCTATGGCCGCGCCTGCTATCAATGGGCCATGAAGCGCGGAACCATCGCCGTGAACCCCTTCGCCGCCTTGCCGTCGATGGGTGAGGCGCCCAAGCGGGACCGGGTGCTTGCCGATGGAGAATTGGCCGAAGTCTGGAAAGCTGCCGGTCAGATTTCCGGGCCGTTCGGCGGGATGGTGCAATTCCTGATCCTGACCGGCCAACGGCGGGAAGAGGTGGGCGGCATAACCTGGGGAGAGATATCCGCCGATCTGTCCATCTGGACGCTGCCGGGTAGCCGGGCGAAGAACGGTGCGGACCACCTCATCCCCTTGTCCGAGCCCGCCCGTGAACTCCTCCGGTCCCTGCCGCGTTCCGGTGCTTTGGTTTTCCCCGGCGAGGTTGGCCTTTTTCAAGGCTGGAGCAAGGCGAAGACACGCCTTGACGCCCTCCTGTCCGCCGCCGGCTATCCGGTAGAGGCATGGCGCATTCATGATTTGCGCCGCACTCTCGCCACAGGCTTACAACGGCTGGGGGTTCGCCTGGAAGTCACTGAGGCTGTGCTCAACCATGTGTCGGGGAGCCGCTCGGGTATCGTTGGCGTCTACCAGCGGCATTCTTGGGCGGACGAAAAGCGGGCGGCTCTCGACGCCTGGGGCGAACACGTCATGGCCCTGGTGGAGGGGCGCACCACCGCCGGTAACGTGGTGCAAATGCGGGCGGGATGATGAGGCCACCGCTTGCCCAATATCACATACGGTACTATCTTTCCCACAAGGCGACACAGAATGACGACAGCCGACAAGAAGCTTACCGCCATGCGGGCCAATCCCCGCGACTGGCGGATAGAGGATTTGCAGACGGTGGCGCGGCGACATGGCCTGACCTGGGAGCAACCCGGCACCAGCCATGTCACCTTCCGCGCGCCCGGCGGCGGCAAGCTGACGGTGCCCGCGCGCAAGCCGATCAAGCCGGTGTATGTCGTCCAATTCGTCGCCCTGATCGATAGCCTGGAAGGCGGGAATCATGACTGAACTCGCATACCCGTTCACGGTGCGCCCTCTGTCCACCGAGGAGGGCGGCGGCTGGCTGGCGGAGTTTCCCGACCTGCCCGGTTGCATGGCAGATGGCGAGACGCCCGAGGAAGCCATGCGCGAGGCAGAGGACGCTCTGCATTCCTGGCTGGAAACCGCGCGGGCACATGGCGACCCCATCCCGCCTCCGTCCTCTCCAGACGTGGCCGGATATTCCGGCAAATGGGTTCTGCGCACGCCCCGCAGCCTGCACAAGCGGCTGGCCGACCGCGCCAAAGCCGAAGGCGTCAGCCTGAACATGCTGGCCGTGAGCCTGCTGGCCGAAGGATTGGGGGAGCGCAGCAGGGACGGACGGCGGGACGCCTGAGTTTCACCCATCGGCAGGGATAGGGGGCACCCGACAAGGCCGGCACCGCACCGGCTTTCCCTGCTGACACCTTGCGGACCCCAGCGGAGGGGCGATGAATAGACGTAAAGTGTTGTTTCCACTTAACTTAATGGAAAGCGGGAAGATACTGGCCTTTGGCGCCCATGACTATATGGGGAGTGCATCTTCAGTGTATTCATGCGGCTTCAACGCCATAGAATCGGGTGAACTTGTAAGGGTGCATCGCGAATTAGCCCGGTATCTTGAGTGCGGCACTGTGACTGCCCGTGGCAGGTTTGAAACACATGGTTCATCCGGCGCCACTTCCGAGGCGTTTCCAATTCCTTCGGGGGCGTGGCGCGACGCCGAGGAGGCCCGCCGTATTGATTGGCACAAGTCGGAACTTGCCATTCCGGCCGGCAAATACATCGATGTTCGGATTGATGGCGACGCCATTGAAAAGTTGCGCGACACGATTTCCGCCCCATCCGCTGCCGGGCAGGCAATTGACGTGAACAGCCCCGTTCCCCAGAAAGAGAGGCCAACCGCCGCGCAGCTTCACGACATCATCCACAACCTTTACCCCGATGGAAAAATGCCCGGCATAACGAAGGCAGAAAAGGATATTCGGGAAGCCGTGGGGAATGCCAAACATAAGCCAGTGCGAGCGACAGAACTGCGCAGCTTTCTTGATCGTGACGAATACAAGTCCATGCGAGCCACCCCTGGAAGGCCGCTGAAGACTACATAATAGCGAAAATCATGCGCGGTAATCATGGGAACTATGTTTATTCCATAATTCCCACATTTTAGAGAAATAAAAGCAATATGCCATCCTCTGTCGTAGTCAACCGCGACAGAGAGCGCTATCATGCAAGTTCTATCCTATGATGAGGCCGCAAAACGGGCAGGCGTAGTTCGCCGCACCTTGGAACGCGCCATTTCTGACGGCTATGGGCCGGCTATTGTCCATATCACCTCTCGCCGCCGTGGCATTCTGGAGGCCGATCTGGAGGAATGGCTGAACACCCGCCGCCGCCCGGCGCCGATGCCGTCAAGCACTCCGAAGCGTGGCCCTGGCCGCCCGCGTAAGGAGGCTTAATCCATGCCCCAGATAAAGCTCGACCCGGCAGAGGCGGCAACCTCTAACCGGGCCGGTAACATCGGCAAGCCCAACACCGTCGATGTTACCACCGCCAACACGGCAACAGAAATCAGCAAAGCGGCCGATGTCGCCTTTCGTTGCTACCTGATTGCCGCCCTGGCTGCCGTCACCGCCATGGAGACCAACCCCACCCAACTCCGTCCGGTTCGCCTCGCTCTGCGCGAGCGTCGGCTGTCCTGGCTCGAACTCCACCGCGCCGCAAATGCCGCTCGTCGCGCTGCCCTGCTGACGGAGGGCTGAGCCATGACCATCAACTTAAAAGGGGAGTTGTCGGCGCTGTGCCGCCAGCTATCGCAAACGGAACAGCGCAGCCTCGACAAATATGGACTGACCACCACGAAGACCACCTGTGCCCCTGGCTGCGGGGTGATGGTTGGTAAGATCGAAACGGCCGGTCAGTATTTCGACTTCGACCCGGACGGCAAGAAAACGCTGATCCTCGCCACCGACACCATCATGACCGACGGCGGGGCCGAGCCGGTTGACTTGATCGCCTTTGACCCTGCCAAACCGGATACTTGGTGGTTGCGCCTTGGTGTTGCCGACATGGCGGGCACTTACCAAGTGGACCGCCGGATTGCCGCTGGCCTCGGAGGTGCCCCGTTCTGCGCTCCCGTGACCATGGACGGCGGTTACACCGATGAGCCGCTGCACCTCTACCGCAATCCGTTGACGTGGTTGCAGGCGGGTTGCATCGGCTCCGTGATGTTGACGCCCGCCGCCGCCGACGATCTGCGCCGCATCGGCACCAGCATCATTTGTGAAGGCTTGGCACTTGCCGAACAGGTCGAAGGCTTGATGCGTCTGCCGTCCTGGCCGTCGCCGACCATCGCCGTTGCCGCGCCCCAGCATCGGAGGGTTGCCGCATGACCAATGCCGCCAGCACCATGACCTTGGCCGAAGCGCGCGCCCTGCGAGACGCTGAGGCGCGTTGGTCCGACACCGCCACCACGGCCACCACCTGGGAGCCGCCGCAGCCCCTGGCCGCTCCCGTTGCCCGCGAGCCCTATCCCCTTCACGCGCTGCCGGATGTCATCCGCGCCGCCGTGGAGGAGGTGCAGGGGTTCATCAAAGCGCCACTGGCGATGGTGGCCTGTTCGGCGTTGTCGGCGCTGTCCGCTGTCGCCATGACCTACATCGATGTTGCTCGCGCCCCGCTGCTGTCGGGACCGTGCGGGCTCTATTTTTTGACCCTGGCCGAAAGCGGCGAGCGAAAATCCACTTGCGACGGGTTTTTCGTCAAGCCGATCCGGGAATGGGAAAGCATGCAGGGGGAGGCGATGCGGCCAGAGATCGACGCCCATAAGTCGGCGTTGGCGACCTGGGAGGCGAAGCGCTCCGGCCTGTTGGACAGGATCAAGAACGACACCAAGACCGGCAAGAACACCTGCGACACGGAAGCCGATCTGCGCGAACTCGACGGCAACAAACCGACCGCGCCGCGCGTGCCCAAGCTGATCCGGGGCGACGACACCCCGGAAAATCTGGCTTGGTCATTGGCGAGGGACTGGCCGGCAGCGGCCGTTATCTCGTCCGAGGCCGGTCTGGTCCTGGGGGCGCATGGCATGGGCAGCGATAGCGTCATGCGGAACCTGGGCTTGTTGAACGTGCTGTGGGACGGGGCAACGCATTCCATTGGCCGCCGTTCGTCGGAGAGCTTCGAGGTAAAGGGGGCGCGCATGACCATCGCCTTGCAAATCCAGGAAGCCCCCTTCCGCAAATTCATGGAGCGTGTCGGCGACGTGGCGCGCGGCTCCGGCTTCCTGGCCCGGTTCCTCGTCTCACAGCCTGAGAGTACCCAAGGGACGCGCTTCTATGCGGAGTCGCCCGATAGCTGGCCGGCGCTGGGCCGGTTCAATCGCCGCATCTCCGACATCCTCGAAACCCCTGCGCCCCTTGGCGACGATGGCACGCTGTCGCCGGCCATGGTGCAGTTGTCCCCCGAAGCGAAGGCGGCATGGGTGGAGTTTTACAACGAGATCGAGGCCAACCTGATCCCTGGTGGAGCCCTCGATACCGTCCGTGATGTCGCCTCCAAGTCGGCGGACAATGTTGCCAGGATGGCGGCTTTGTTCTCCCTGTTCGACAACGGCGGCTTGGGACAGATAAGCGCGGAGCACCTTGATAGGGCATCGACCATCGTTGCGTGGCACCTGTCGGAATCGCTCCGGTTCCTTGGCGAAGTCTCGTTGCCCCCGGAAATCGAAGCCGCCACGCTTTTGGACAAGTGGCTGATCGAGCATTGCCGCCGTGAAGGTGTGCGGGAAGTCCCGACGCGGGATGTTACGCGCCTTGGCCCGTCACGCCTGCGGACAAAGGATGCCATCGAATCAGCGGTCGCCATCCTTGCCGACCATGACCGCGCCAAGATGGTTCAGGACGGGAAAAAGCGAGCCATCGCCATCAACCCCGCGCTGCTGATGGGGGCTGGCAAATGAGCCTTGCCGCAATGATCCACCGTCGCCAGTTCGGAGGCGTTGCGACTGCGACACTTGCGACTCCTGCGACAGATGACGCAGATTTGCCCCAAAGTGTCGCAACTGTCGCAACTGTCGCAGTCGCAAACCCTGCGGTTGGGAAAACCGAAGGGCCGTCTGTCGCAACTGTCGCAGTCGCAAACGCTCCCGCCGGAAAACCGGATGATGGCGGAATCCGACCATGGGCCGATGAACTCGCCATGCTCGGAACCATGCCCAAGCCATCGGCGTATACCCCGGCCCGCTGGCTGCAAATCATCCAAGACGCAGTTCGGTTCCGCGACACCTGGGGCACCGAAACCGTGCGGCTGGATTGGGATGCCGCCTCCATCTTCGGCGTTGGCCGCGATGCCCCGGAATCTCGCTACGACCTGATGGGGCTGGTGGTGGTGCTGCGCGGCTGGACGGTGACGGAGATCACCGCAACCAAGATCGTCACCAGCAACCCGACCACCGGGAGAACGCTCTCCTATTTCCGCAAACCCGCCGCCGCTGGGCAATGTCTGCTGTGGGAGTTGAAGCCATGACCGCACCCTTGAACCGCGACCGCTTTGTGAAGCTGATCGCCCTGGCCGAGTCCAATCAGGACCATGAAGCCCTCGCCGCTGTTCGGAAGGCTTCGGAGATGGCGCGGGCTGCCGGCCTCAGCTTGGGGCAAGCCGTCACCAGCGCAAGCGGCACCGCGCCCCGCGATTACATGGCGGAAATTGAATTGACCATGGCCCGCGCCCGCATTGTCGTGTTGGAGCGCCAGCTTGCCGCCGGAGCCGACGAAGCGCAGTTGGTCACGGCTCGCGCTGAGGGCTATGGCGCTGGGCACAAAGCCGGAAAAGCCGCGACCGATTTTGAGGCGAGGGGAAAGGCAGGCCAGCGCATTGCTGAATTGGAAGCCCAACTGGAGGCGTACCGGCCGTCCCTCGATTGGCTGCCGCTTGCCGAACGCTTCGTCCATAAGAATCAACGAGGACGGAACGTAGACTATGCCAAATTTCTACTTTTGCGCGCCAGAACCAACAAGCTGACAGCGACCGATCAAGCCGAACTGCGCAAGTTCGCCGCGCGCCGTCTGACCAACAAGCCGAAGGTTTGACCGTGACGACACGAACCGCCGTTGTTCTTCCACGCGAACAGGCGTATTTGTATCAATAACAGTTACATATCAGGACGGGAACAGCGTCATGGCCGAAGTTGCCAAATCAGCCCCGAAGCAACGCGGGGGCTTCAAAAAGGGACAGTCGGGCAATCCGAAAGGACGGCCGGCAGGAAGCCGCACGAAAACCACGCTGTTGCTCGACGCCCTTATTGACGGGCAGGCCAAGGAGATCGTGCAAAGCATGGTGAATGCCGCCTTGGGTGGCGACACCTCCGCCGGCCGCGCCCTGTTGGATCGACTGGTGCCGCCCCGCAAGGATCGCCCGGTGACGTTCGCCCTGCCGCCTATCACCACTGCCGCCGATGCCGCTGCCGCCCTGGCTGGGCTGTTGAACGCGGTTGCTGAGGGCAGCGTGACACCAAGCGAGGCAACGGAAGTGTCCAAGCTGGTGGCCGACTTCGTGAAGACGTTGGAAGTCTCGGAATTGGAAAGCCGTATTATCGCCCTTGAGGAGCATAAACGATGAACCGCCGTAGCCTCGACCGCTTGGTGAAGCTGGAAGCGAGCATCGCCATGTACCAACCGAACATCCTCACCAAGGCCGAACGGGACGCCATCGTGAAAGCCTGTCTGGGCAACCTGGAGGCCCGCCATGCCGCTGGTGAAGATATCCGGGCGGAGATCGAGGCAGAGATTGCCGCCGACCCGAACCCGGAGCGGGCACGCGCCGTCTTCGATGCGCTATTTCCTGCATGGAGCACTTGACCATGGCACGCCCATCGAAACTTACCGACGCCCAATGGTCGGAGATCGCCCAACGCATCGCCAAGGGAGAAACTATGCGCAAGCTGGCCCGTGAATTTGGCGTCAGTCCCGCCAGTATTTCCGAACGGGTTTCCAAGCAGGCCAAACACCTGAAGACCGCAGCAACCCAACTTTTTCAAGCCGAACAGGCTGTGCGAGCTTTGCCCGTTTCTGAACAACACACCGTGCGGTCCCTGTCCGACATGCTGTTGTCAATCTCCAGCAATCTCGCCTCTGCGGCCGAGTTGGGAAGCGCCACGGCGCAGCACTTGAATACCCTGGCCCGCGCGCAATCGCGGCTGATCGGCAAGACGGACAACCCGGATGAAAACACCGCCGCCCTAAAGTCTGTGGCGATGCTGACGGCCACCGCCAACGAAGCCGCCAAGATCGGGGCAAACCTGATCGCCGCCAACAAGGGAGCGCTGGTCCCCGAGGATAACAAGGTTCCATCCGGCCTTGGGCACTTCTACGGCGAATGATGTTTCACGGTCTGCGCTGGGGGAAATGAGAACCCGGTGGATGAGTGGCGTTTCCTCGCCCCAAAATGAAAAGCCCCGCCTGAGCGGGGCTGTCACACGCTATCTCGCTAAAAATCAGTGATAGTTGCTATTCAATTTCCATTGAAGTCGGTCAAGGCGGTAGAGGGTCGCCTCGTCGTTCGTAAGCTTCAAGCACGACCATTTCGCATGAATGTCCTGCTGTATCTTGCTCAAATATTGATCGGCGGCAACGACCTCATCCGGGGAAAGGTGCCGGAATTTGGCCTGCTGATCCTTTGTAATTGAATAGTTCATGATAAATGACGACATCCACTGCCCAGACCTCAAAGCGCAGTTGGCGGCAACGCCGGCCAGGGCAGCATTTGCGGCCGACTCTGTCATTTCGGCTTTGTATTCCACGAGCGCCGTCGATGGATTAGCGTTCGCTCGCTGCGCCTGCTCCGCCTGTCTGCGGGCAACCTCCTCCTGCGCCCTTGCGACGTACTGCCGGGCCTGTTGCTCCGCCTCTGCCTTCCTCTCGCGCTGCGCCGCCTCTTGCTCGTTGCGGCGGCGCGCGTCCTCGGCAACCTGTCGGCATGCCTTTTCGTCGCCAGCGCCATTATTGCACTGTATTTGCAGTCGAAAAGTCCGATCCTCCTCCGCCTCCTTGGCGGCTTCGCAATCCGCATCATGATGAGAGCCGAACCCATCGGCGCTCCCGTCATCGCACCGCAGTGGCACGGCGGATGTTTTCGGCTGGGCGCTTGGAGAAATCTGTTCCCGAAGTTGCGAAAGATCCACTCTGCCGTTCGGCGCGCACCCAGAAGCAGCCAGGGCCATAACCATAATCAGATATTTATTCACGATGCCACCACCATTGCCAGCCGACCGCCTCACGCTATCGCGTTCTAGGGGCTATGGCAACGCGCCGTCAACCTCTTGGTTCAACTAGAGACATTGGCCGTTACTGATGCTGATACGACCGTCGCCTCTGGGAGGTCGCCGAGAACCTGCACCGCGCCGGCCTGACCAAGCCATGACCGCTCAAAATTGAGCGCACCCCAAGCCCTCGCCCTGACCGGCGGGGGCTTTGTCGTTCGTGGTGCTGTTCGTTCCTGCCCGGTGAAGGATCGAGGGCGGTTCCATGAATGATCGAGCGGGGGTGATGGATGCGGCGGTTACAGGGGCAGTTACACCCTGCAACGCGCGTGAAAGGCGGGGTTGGCTGGGGGTGATGGCAGATTGGCCGATTTGCTTCCGGCGGGTCCGCTACAGGTCCGCATCAAAAAGGGGTTAGGGCCTATCAGCCGCTAACCCCTTGAAATGATGGTGCCGAAACACGGATTTGAACCGTGGACCTACTGATTACG
The DNA here is from genome assembly GCA_035297005.1 of Patescibacteria group bacterium. Lineage (GTDB taxonomy): Bacteria > Pseudomonadota > Alphaproteobacteria > Rhodospirillales > Magnetospirillaceae > DATGZW01. Next base: position 5,671 of record DATGZW010000185.1, on the reverse strand, counting down.
AATCAGTTGCTCTACCGCTGAGCTATTTCGGCGCTAGGGGCGGAAAAATAACGGGTTCTGGGAGAGTTCGCAAGGGCCACAAGGGGGAGGCGATAGAATTCGTTGAAAGGGTCAGGCTTTGACGCCGGCGCCGCGCAGTTTTATCGCGTCTGGATCCAGTGGCCAGCGGGGTCGGGGGGCGAAGTCCAGGCTGTCGGTCAGGCCAAGGCGGAAGCGTTCCAGACCGGCCCAGGCGATCATCGCACCGTTGTCGGTGCATAAGCCCAGCGGCGGGGCCACCAGATGGAATCCGTTGGCGGCGGCGGTGGCCGACAGGGTTTCGCGCAGCTTGGCATTAGCCGCGACGCCGCCCGAGACCACCAATGTGTCGGCTCCCGGATGGCTGTCGGCGAACAGGCGGATGGCGCGGGTGGTGCGGTCGGCGATAGAGTCGGCCACCGCCAGTTGGAAGGCGGCGGCGATGTCGCAGCGATCCTGCATCGTGATGCTGTCGCCTTGGGCGGCGATCAGCAGGCGCACGGCGTTCTTCAGCCCCGAGAACGAGAAGTCGCAATGGGGCTTGCCCTTCAGCGGGCGTGGCAGCGGGAAGCGGTGGGCGTCACCCTGGCTGGCGGCCTTTTGTACCGCTGGTCCGCCGGGATAGCCCAACGCCAGCATCTTGGCGACCTTGTCGAAGGCTTCGCCGGCGGCGTCGTCGATGGTGGCCCCCAGGCGGGTGTAGCGGCCGACGCCTTCGACCGCCAACAACTGGCAATGCCCGCCGGAGACCAGCAACAGCAGATAGGGAAACTCCAGCCCGTCGGTCAGGCGCGCGGTCAGGGCGTGGCCTTCCAGGTGGTTGACGGCGATGAAGGGTTTGCCGGTGACGGCGGCAATGGCCTTGCCGGTCATCACCCCGACGATGACCCCGCCGATCAGCCCCGGTCCGCCGGTGGCGGCAATGGCGTCGATGGCATCGAAGCCGATTCCGGACCGCTCCAGGGCCTCGCCGACCAATCGGTCGATATGGTCCAGATGGGCGCGGGCGGCGATTTCCGGCACCACGCCGCCATAGGGCTGATGTTCGTCAAGTTGCGACAGCACGACATCGGCCAGGATGGTGCGGTCGTCGCGGACGATCGCGGCGGCCGTTTCATCGCAACTGGTCTCGATGCCAAGGACAATCATGTTCCCACCCCTTCGACGATTCGACGGCAATACCCTCTTTCCACGCCGCGATCCAGCGCCTAAAACAGAGTGATGAATACTTCTCCGCTCCGCATCGGCACGCGCGGCAGCCCGCTGGCGCTGGCCCAGGCTCACGAGGTGCAGGCGCGCCTTCGGGCCGCTCACCCCGATCTGGTCGCCGATGGCGCCATCGAGATCGTCGTCATCAAGACCACCGGCGACATGGTGCTGGATCGCACCTTGGCGCAAATTGGCGGTAAAGGCCTGTTCACCAAGGAAATCGACGAGGCCCAAATCGAGGGCCGTATCGATATCGCCGTCCATTCGATGAAGGATGTGCCGACGGTGCTGCCCGATGCGCTGTCGCTGCCGTGCATCTTGGAACGCGAGGACGTGCGCGACGCCTTCATGTGCCTGAGCGCGCGCAGCTTGGCCGATCTGCCGGCGGGCGCAGTGGTCGGCACCGCCAGTCTGCGGCGCGGCGCGCAGGTGCTGTTCCGTCGTCCCGATCTGCGGGTCGAGCCGTTGCGCGGCAATGTGCAGACGCGGATGAAGAAGCTGCAAGACGGCGTGGTCGATGCGACGCTGCTGGCGATGGCGGGTCTGCGCCGGTTGGGGCTGGCCGACAAGGTGGCCTCGCAGTTGGAACCCGAAGAGATGCTGCCGGCGGTGGCTCAGGGCGCCATTGGCATCACCGCGCGCCGCGACGACGAGGCGACCTTGCGCCGTCTGGCCCCGCTCGACCATCCGGATTCGCATGTGCGGGTGCTGGCCGAGCGGGCGTTCTTGGCGGTGCTCGACGGTTCCTGCCGCACGCCGATCGCCGGTCTGGCCGAGTTGAATGGCGATGGTTTGCGCTTCCGGGGCTTGGTCATCAAGCCGGATGGCAGCCTGTGCCATGAGACCGAATTGCGCGCCACGCGCGGCGAGGCCGAAGCGGTCGGGCGGGCCGCCGGAGAAGAGTTGCTGGGCCGCTGCGGTCCCGGCTTCTTCGACTTCAAGACCGCTGAATAGGGGCCAACAATGAAACGCGCCCTGGTTACTCGCCCGCGTGAAGATTCCGAAGGCATCGCGCGGGCCTTGGCCGGGCGTGGTTACGAGGTCCAGGTCGAACCGCTGCTGGAGATCGTTCCACGCAGCGGCGTCGCCCTGGTGCTGACCGGCGTCCAGGGCATCCTGGCGACCAGCGCCAACGGCGTGCGGGCTTTGGCGGTCAATCTGGCCGGGCGCGATCTGCCGGTTTGGGCGGTCGGCGACGCCACGGCGCGGACGGCGCGCGAATTGGGCTTTCATCATGTCGAGACGGCGCGTGGCGATGTCGGCAGCCTGGTGGCGTTGGTTGCCACCCGCTGCGACCGTTCGCAAGGGGCCTTGCTGCATGCCGCCGGCAGCGCGGTGGCCGGTGATCTGGCCGGGCAGTTGAGCGGCGCTGGCTTCGAGGTGCGCCGTGAAGTCCTGTACGAGGCCCGCACGGCAACGGCGCTCAGTCCGGCGCTGTGCCAGGCGCTCGACCAAAATGAGCTAGAGGTGGCACTCTTTTTCTCTCCCCGTACGGCGGCGACCTTTGCTACCCTGACGCGTGCGGCGGGGCGCGAGACCGGATGTGCCGGACTCGCCGCCTATGCGCTGAGTCCAGCGGTGGCGCGGGAACTGGCGGCGCTGCCGTGGCGTAGCGTCATCACGGCGGCGCGGCCCGAGCAAGAGTCGATGCTGGCCGCCATCGACGCGGCGAACGGTAAACCATGAGAAACGAGGGCTGAACCCATGCTGCGCATCCTGACCTTTGTGATCATCGTGGCGCTGGTGGTGTCCGGCGCGGTGTGGTTGGCCGACCGGCCCGGTGCGGTCGCCGTCGATTGGCTGGGCTGGCGGGCCGAGACCTCGGTGCCGGTGTTGCTGGCGATCCTGTTTGCCATCGCCGCCGCGCTGACCATAGCCTTGCGCGTGCTCACCGGCCTGCTGCGTCTGCCGGGGCGCTGGGTTGCCGGCTATCGGGCCAAGCGTCAGCGCCGGGGCTATCAGGCGCTGTCCGACGGTCTGGCCGCTGCCGCCATCGGTCATGGCAAGACGGCGCATAAGCTGGCCGGCAAGGCGCGCAAGCTGCTGGCCGATCCCTCGTTGACGGCGTTCCTGTCGGCGCAGGCGGCGCAGTTGGCTGGAGATCAATCGGCGGCCAAGGACCATTTCACCGCCATGCTGGAGCGCCCGGAGACGGCGGCGCTCGGCCTGCGCGGCTTGCTGACCCAGGCGCTGGAGCGTGGCGACACCGAGGCCGCCATCGAACTGGCTGGGCGGGCGCGTCTGCTGGGGCCGTCCGATCCCTGGCTGGCCGATACCCTGTTCAAACTGCTGGTCAAGGCCGACCGCCTGCGCGAGGCGCAGGAGCTGGTGGCCGATGCCGCCAAGCGCAAAGCCTTCTCTCCCGCCGAGGCGACCCGGCGGCGCGCCTTGGTGCTTAACGAACGCGCCGCCCGCGCTTTGGCCGAGGACGACACCCGCAGCGCCATCGACCTGTCCACCCAGGCTTTGAAGGCCGATCCGGGGCTGACCGCCGCCGCTTTGCGCTTGGCTCAATTGACTGCCGCCGCCAACAAGCCGCGCCGTGCGGCGGCGATTTTGGAAAAGGCCTGGACCCGCCAGCCAGCCCCAGCGCTGGCTCAGGCCTATGCGGGGCTGCGCGAGGGCGAGGAGCCGTTGCCGCGGGTACGGCGGATGGAGAAGCTGGTGGCCGGCAATCCCGCCCATCCCGAGTCGCATCTGGCCTTGGCCGAAGTGGCGCTGGAGGCCAAGCTGTGGGGGCAGGCGCGCAAGCATTTGCTGGCGGCTGCCGAATCCCGCCCCTCGGCGCGGCCCTATCGGCTGTTGGCTCAGGTGGAGCAGGCGGAATATAACGACCAGAATGCGGCACGCGGCTGGCTGCAAAAAGCGGCGGAAGCTGCCGCCGATCCGGCTTGGGTCTGCGCTTCCTGCGGCGGGACGGCAGCCGAATGGTCGCTGGTTTGCCCGCATTGCGGCACCGTCGATAGCCTGGGTTGGACTATTCCGCGCGCCGTCGTTCTGCCCGTTGCCGCCGTTGCCTAAGTCGCTTCGGCTATGATCCCGCTCAGTCGGGGATGGTAATAATGAACACCGTGCCCTTGCCGACCTTCGAGCGGATATTGACGCCGTAGCCAAGCATCTTGGCCAGCCGGCCGACGATCGACAGCCCCAGGCCATAGCCCTTGCGCCGGTCGCGTTCGGGATTCCCCAGTTGATAGAAGTCCTCGAAGATATCGACCTGCTTGTCTTCGGGAATGCCGGGGCCGGTGTCCCAAACCTCGATCCGCATGCGGTCGCCGCGCCGCCGGCAGCCGACCAGAACCTTGCCGCTGCTGGTGTGGCGGATGGCGTTGATGACCAGATTGCGCACCATGCGTTCCAGCAAGGCGCGGTCGCCGCGAATGGTGCAATGGCAATGGTGCAGCTTGAGCACCAACCCCTTGGCTTCGGCCTCGGGCGCGCAGGTCGAGGCGACCGTCGTCAGCATGGCATCAAGATCGATCTCGGCCAGATAGGCCTGCACCTTGCCGGTTTCCAGGGCCGACACGTCCATCAGGATGGTCAACTGATTCTCGGCGGCTTGCAGGGCTTCGTCCATATGCCCGATGACCTTTTTGGTCTGTCCTTCGGCGCTGCCGTTCAACACCTCCATCAGCAGGCGCAGGGCTTGCAGCGGCTGGCGCAGGTCGTGGCTGACGGCGGATAGGAAGCGGGTCTTTTCGGCGCTGGTCTGTTCGGCGATGTGCCGGGCTTCCTGCAACTTGGCTTCGGCCTGCTTCAGCAGCGAGATGTCCGTGAAAATAGAGGCATAGGTCCAGCCATGCGGTTCCCCCTGGCTGAGCGCCGAGACCGAGCGTAGCACCGGCATGCGGCGGCCCTCGGCGGTGACCAGGGTGGTTTGCAGGCTGCATGACCCATGGTTCAACGCCGAGCGCTCGCGCAGGGTTTCCGCTGTCAGCGGTGTGTCCTCGCCGAACAGGAGGGCCATGGGCTTGCCGATCAGTTCGCGGCGCGGCCAGCCGAAGAAGGCCTCGGCGGCCTCGTTCAGATCGGTGATGACGCCCTCGCCATCTTCAATGACGATGGGATCGCGCGACTCCATGAACACCTTGGAGGTGTTGCGCAGTGCGGTTTCGGTGGCGTGGCGGTCAAAGGCCATGCCCAGCAACCAAGCCGTGGTTTCCAGCCATAAGATGGTGTCGGGCTCGAAGACGTTGGGTTTGTCGGAATAGGTGCCGATGACGCCATAAGGACGCTGCGGACCGGGAACGGCCACCGCCACGCCGGAGACCACCGTGGCGTCGTTCAAGGCCGGGCGGCGGGCGAAGCTGTCCTGGCTGAAATCACGGACCAGCACCGTGCCGCCCTCGGCCAAGGCGCGGGCGACATCGGTGTTGGGGCCGGCGAGGCGTTCCATCTCGGCCTCGGGCCACCCCAAGGCACGGCGCAACAGCAAGGTGCCGCC
>DATGZW010000184.1:0-2444 GCA_035297005.1 Patescibacteria group bacterium | reverse complement strand
TGGCACGGCTGGATCTCTATGGCACCGGGCACGGCGACAGCGTCGTCAGTAACTCCGACCTGTCTGTCTGGGTGCATCCGTTGGCGGGCGGGCTGGCCAATTCCTTCGTCGGGGCCTTGGTCTCGTATGACCAGTCCAGCGGCGGCGGTACTTTTAATCTTGTCGATGGAACCGATAATGCTGTCGATGGAACCGCGTCTCTCGATGGCCGAATCGATACGCTGTCCAATCTGCAAGGCTTGGTCGGCACCACCGGCAACGACACCTTTCTGGTGGCCGACGGCACCCAGTTGAGCCTGTTGGGCACCCTTGACGGCGGCGGCGGCTTCGATGTTCTGACCATCGTCAATGGCAGTGGCGGGATTGATTTTTCCAATGTGGCGAATATCGCCGAGGTCAAGTTCGATGCCGGTCAGGCACTGGACATCGCACCGCTTTACGATTCCGGCATCAGCATTTTCGACTTCAGCGCGCTGGCGGCCAGCCAGAACGTGACGTTCGATCTGTCGTCAGCGGCGGGGGTGCCGGCAGGAGTGTCGATCCTGGGCGGCGCCGGTGACGATACGCTGACCGGATCCTCCTCTGGGGCCAACTATATCAGCGGCGGAGCGGGGCATAACATCATCACCCTCAACGGCATGGGGGACATCGTTCACGGGACGGCCGGGGCGAGCGATGTCATCTATGGCTTTTCAAGCTTCGACACCTTGGATTTAAGTGTCGCCATGGCCGTTTCGGGTACGTTCATCCTGCATCAGGTGGACACTGCCGGTGATATCCAGAATGCCGGCGATTACGCTCTGAACGGCGATAATGTGCTGCAGTTCCATTCCGGCGCCGGGGCCGATTACACGGCCGACCTGTCCGACGCGTCCTTCTCTGAATATCAGCTGACCTTGCATGTCACGGGAACCAGTGGGCGCGACGTCATCGATATCGGAAGCGCCAGTGGTACGGTCAATGGCGGCGGCGGGGCCGATACGATCACCGTCGGCAGCGGCACGGCGACGGTGATCTGGGACAACCCAAACGCCTCGACCGCCATCGACTTCACCGATACCGGCCATAACAGTACGCTAAGTTTGGCGGGAACCAGCAGCGGGCATATCACCCTGGATCTGTCGGCAACCAACGAGTTGGTCGGCGGGAGCGGCCAAATCAGCGGCTTCGACTCGGTCGATGCGTCGGGTTTGAGTGGGGCAGGGGTCTTCCTGCACGGATCCAACGCCGATTCCACCACCTTTTTGACGATGATCGGCACCACCCTGGCCGACACCCTGGTCGCCGGAGCCGGCGGCAGCGTTCTGGATGGCCACGGCGGCGGCGACACCCTGGTCGGCGGAGCGGGCTTGGACAATTTCGTGCTAGAGGCTCCGGGCGCCAGCCAATCTCAGGCCTTGGCGGCGATCGGCAACACCATGATCGTGAACTTCGACCCCAGCGTCGATAAACTGGTTCTGCCGAACAATCTTTTTGGCCTGAATATGCAGGGCGGCAACCAGGGGATCGCGTCGAACGAGCTGTTGCAGGGGTCCAGAGATATGACCTCGACGGCGCAGAATCTCGGCCATAGCGGGGTGGCGCTGATTCTGGTCGGCGACGCCAGCACCAACAGCACCCATGTGTGGTACACAACCGATGCATCGCATGCGTCAAGCGCCAACTCTTATCAGGTGGCGACCCTGGTTGGGGTGGACCCGCACAGCATCACCGACATGAATGTCGTTGCGACGGCGGCGGCGCAGCCGCAGCATGGTGCGCCCTAGGCGGTCGTAAGGCTCCTCAGGGCAACTGCGCGGCCAGTTGATGCGCGCCGTCCCACAGCATGGACAGCGCGACAAAGAGGATGATCGCCAAGCCGACATAGGCGATCCAGCGGTGACGATGGATCACGCGGGCAATCAGGCTGGCGGCGAGCCCCATCAACACCACCGACAGCCCCAGGCCGAGCACGAGGATGGCGATATGGTCGCGGGCGGCGCCAGCCACCGCCAGCACGTTGTCGAGCGACATCGAGACGTCGGCGAGGATAATCTGAATCACGGCCTGACGTAGGGTCTTGGCCCCGGAACCCGCGGTTGGGGAGGCGGCGGAGCCGTCCTTCAGGGCGGCATGCGCGGCGGCTTCGGCGGCCTGGGCGCGCAATTCGCGCCAGAGCTTCCATGACACCCACAGCAGCAATAGGCCGCCTGCCGCCAGCAGGCCAACCATGTGCAGCAGATGCACGGTAATCAGGGCGAAGATGATGCGCAGCCCGGCAGCGGCCAGAATACCGAGGGCAATGGCCCGCCGCCGTAAGGCTGGCGGCAATCCGGCTGCCGCCATGCCGACGACCAGCGCGTTATCGCCGGCCAGGGCCACGTCGATGGCGACCACGGTCAAGAAGGCCGACAGCGCAGACCAGTCCAAGCCAAAACTATCCACCATCGCCCTGACGCCGCGCT
>DATGZW010000183.1:0-5095 GCA_035297005.1 Patescibacteria group bacterium | reverse complement strand
CCACGCCAACTGTCGGCGACCGCCATCGAGACCTGGATGCGTGATCCTTACGCCATCTATGCGCGGCGCATTTTGTCGCTGAGCGCGCTCGACCCCATCGACGCCGATCCCGGTGCCGCCGATTACGGCACTTATGTGCATGGGGCGCTGGATGCTTTCCTCAAGGCGCACCCGCGCGGGCCGCTGCCAGCGCGGGCACTCGACGTATTGCTGGAAATGGGTCGGCACAGCTTCGGCGAGGCGCTGGCCCGGCCGGGGTTGTGGGCGTTCTGGTGGCCGCGTTTCGAGCGCATCGCCCGCTGGTTCGTCGCCCACGAAGCCGCCCGCCGCCACGAACTGTCCGAGGCGCATAGCGAGATCAAGGGCAGCCTGGAAATCGCCGCGCCCTATGCCCCCTTCACCGTGACCGCCACCGCCGACCGCGTCGATGTGATGCAGGACGGCAGCGTGCAGTTGATCGACTACAAGACCGGCGCTCCACCCACCGCCAAGGAAGTGGCTGGCGGCTATGCCCCGCAATTGCCGATCGAGGCGATGATCGCCCGCCATGGCGGCTTCGAGGGTATCCGCTCCGCCGATGTCAGCCGCTTGTTGTACTGGCGCCTGCGCGGCGGCGAACCGGGTGGCGAGGAACGCTCCGCCGGCGAGGATCCGCGCCAATTGGCACAGGAAGCGTTGGAGGGGCTGGCGGTGCTGATCCGCACCTTCGACGATCCTGAAACCCCCTATCGCGCCCGCCCGCATCCCGACAAAGCGCCCAAATACAGCGACTATCTGCATCTGGCGCGGGTCAAGGAATGGGCCAGCAGCGGCGAGGACGGAGAAGAATGACAGCCGCCCGCCCCGACCCCACCGCCCTACAACGCCGCGCCGCCGATCCCAAAACCTCGGTCTGGGTGGCGGCATCGGCGGGCACCGGCAAGACCAAGGTGCTGACCGACCGCGTGCTCAGCCTGCTGCTGGCGGGGACGGCGGCGCATCGGCTGTTGTGCCTGACCTTCACCAAGGCGGCGGCGGCGGAGATGGCCAACCGCATCAACGAACGCCTAGCCCGATGGGCGACCCAGCCCGACGACGATCTGGCCAAAGATCTGGCCGAGTTGCGCGGCACTCCCGCCGACGCCAAGACCATGACGGCGGCGCGGCGGCTATTCGCCCAGGTGCTGGACGCGCCGGGCGGCATGCGCATCGAGACCATCCACGCCTTTTGCCAGTCGCTGCTGCGCCGCTTCCCACTGGAAGCCGGGCTGGCCCCGCATTTCCAGGTGATGGACGACCGCGACGCTGGCGAGATGCTGGCCGCCGCCCGCGAGGACGTGCTGACCCGCGCCCGCGCCTCGGGGGATTCCGACTTGGCCGCCGCACTGTCGGCGGTCACCGGAGCGGTGCATGAAACCGCCTTTCCCGAACTGATTGCCGAACTGGCTGGTGCGCGCGGTCGCCTGCGCCGCCTGATCCAGGCGCAAGGCGGCTTGGACGGGTTGGTCGCCGAGGTCTATCGCCGCCTCGGTTTGGTCCCCGGTGAGACCGCCGAGAGCGTGTTGGCCGCCGTCTGCTCCGACGCCGCCTTCGATGTCGAGGGCTGCCGCGCCGCCGTGCGGGCATTGCTTGGCGGCGGCAAGACCGATGGCGAGCGGGCGGCGTTGATGGCCCCCTGGCTGGCCGATCCGGCCTCGCGCGCCAACGGCTTTTCGTCCTGGCGCAAAGCCTTCCTGACCAATGACGGCGAACCGCGCAAGACCCTGTGCACCAAGGGCGTCGAGACCGCCAATCCCGGCACCATCACCGCTCTGCAGCAGGAAGCCGAGCGCCTGACGCGTATCGCCGACCGCCTGCGCGCCGCCGTCACCGCCTCCGCCACGGCAGCCTTGCTGCGCTTGGGCGAGGCGTTGTTAGCCGCCTATGACCGGCAAAAGGCCGGGCGGGCGATGCTCGATTACGACGATTTGATCCTGACGGCGGTCAACCTACTGGAACGCGCGGGAGTCTCCGCCTGGGTGCTGTTCAAGCTGGACGGCGGCATCGACCATGTGCTGATCGACGAGGCCCAGGACACCAACCCCGACCAATGGGCGGTGGTGCGGGCGCTGACCAACGAGTTCTTCGCCGGGCGCGGCCAACGCGAGGAAGGCACGCGCACGGTGTTCGCCGTCGGCGACGCCAAACAGTCGATCTACAGCTTCCAACGCGCCGACCCGCGCGCTTTCGAGGAGATGCGTGGACGCCTGGCGCAAGCCGTCCCCGAATCGGGCGGACGGTGGGAGGAAGTGGCCTTGCAGATGTCGTTCCGCTCGGCTGCCGCCGTGCTGGATGCCGTCGATGCGGTGATCAACTCCAACGCTGGGCGCGATGGCGTGGTCGCGGCGGGTGAGATCATCAAGCATCACCCCTTCCGCGTCGGCGCCGCCGGGTTGGTCGAGGTCTGGCCGCCGGTCGAGCCACGTTTGCTCGACGAGCCGGAAGCGTGGAAGCCCCCGGTCGAACGGGTCAAGGGCGACAGCCCGCGCGGACGGTTGGCCCGGCTGATCGCCCTGCGCATCAAGGCGATGCTCGACAATGGCGAGTTGCTGGTGTCCAAGGGCGTGCCGATCCGCCCCGGCGACGTGATGGTGCTGGTGCGCCGCCGCAACGCCTTCGTCGAGGAACTGGTGCGCGAGCTGAAGACGCTCGGCGTGCCGGTAGCCGGAGCCGACCGCATGGTGCTGACCGAACAGATGGCGGTCATGGACCTGATGGCGCTGGGCAACGCTTTGCTGCTGCCCGACGACGACCTGACCTTGGCGACGGTGCTGAAAGGACCGCTGATCGGGCTGACCGAGGACGAGTTGTTCGCCCTGGCGCATGGCCGCTCGGGCAGCCTGTGGGAGGCGCTGCGCCGCCGCTCGGACGAGGCTGCCTATGCCGCCGCCTATGAACAGATGGCCCAATGGCTCGGTCTGGCCGACCGGGTGCCGCCGCACGACCTGTTCGCCCAGGTGCTGGAGCATGGCGGCAAGCAGCGGCTGCTGGCCCGCCTGGGGATGGAGGCGGAGGATCCGCTCGACGAGTTCATGGGCCTGACCCTGGCGTATGAGCGCCTGCATCCGCCATCGCTGCAAGGCTTCCTGCATTGGCTGGAGGAAGGCGGCGTCCAGATCAAGCGCGATCTGGAAGGCGGGATCGATGCCGTGCGCATCATGACCGTGCATGGCTCCAAGGGTTTGCAGGCCCCCATCGTGTTCCTGCCCGATACCTTGCAGGTGCCGTCCAAGGGCTCGCGCCTGCTGTGGCTGGGCGACGGTACCGACGAGTTGCTGGTATGGCCGCCGCGCGCCGAGGACCAAGACAGCATCTGCCGCGCCGCCAAGGAGGCCGCCGCCCGCGCCCGCGACCAGGAATACCGCCGCCTTCTTTATGTGGCGATGACCCGCGCCGAGGATCGCCTGTATATCTGCGGCTGGCATACCCGCAAGGCCGCCCCGGACGGCTGCTGGTATTACCTGATCCGCGACGCCCTGGCGGCAATGACCGAGCCGGTCGAAGATGCCTTTCTGGCTGCTCGGCCCGAGGCCAGCGGGTCTCTGGTGCTGCGCCTGAGCTGCAAGCAGGAAGCGCCAATCAAGCCGCCGCCCGCCGGGCAGGCGCGGGTTCCGGCTGGCGATTTGCCTAGTTGGGCGCGCGAAGCCGCCCCCATCGAACCGTCACCGCCGCGCCCGCTGGCCCCGTCGCGCCCGGATTCCGAGGAGCCGGCGGTGCGCTCGCCGTTCGGCACCGATGACGGCGCCCGCTTCCGTCGCGGCCGGTTGGTGCATCGGCTGTTGCAGTCGCTGCCCGATGTCCCCGCCGACAAACGCCACGAAGCCGCCGCGCATTTCCTTGGCCGCTCGGGCTGGAAGCTGAGCTTCGCCCAACAGGCCGAGATCGGGGCCGAAGTCGCCGCCGTGCTAGCCCACGCCGAGTTCGCCGCCATCTTCGGCCCGACCAGCCGCGCCGAGGTGCCGGTGGTCGGCATGATCGGCGAACGGGTGGTGTCTGGCGTGGTCGACCGCCTGCTGGTCACCGCGACCGAGGTGCTGATCGTCGATTACAAAACCAACCGCCCGCCCCCGCTCGACGCCGTCGATGTGGCCCCGATCTATCTGCGCCAGATGGCCGCTTATCGCGCCGCCCTGGCCTGCATCTATCCCAACCGCTGCATCCGCTGCGCCCTGCTGTGGACCGATAGCCCGCGCCTGATGCCGCTCGACGGAGCCATGCTCGACGACGCCCTGGCCGGCTTGGTTGGTGGCTGATTCGCGCTGGCTCTTGCCGTTTTGGCGGGGGATCGCCAAATCATAGCTGCCGCGTGGGTATCGCGGTGCCTTGACGCGGTGCGGCAGGGTACCCTAGAGTCGCGTCAAATTCGGGGTGGGGGCTTCCCTCATCGGTCGCATACAAAGGCAGGTTACAATGAAACAGGTTACCGATGGTTCGTTTGAAGCCGACGTCCTCAACGCTGCCGGCGCCGTGCTGGTGGATTTTTGGGCCGAATGGTGCGGCCCCTGCCGCCAGATCGCTCCGGCGCTGGAAGAGCTGTCCAAGGACTTGGAGACCAAGGTCACCGTCGTTAAGCTGAACATCGACGAGAACCCGCAGACCCCCAGCAAATACGGCGTGCGCGGCATCCCCACGCTGATGATTTTCAAGGACGGTCAGGTTGCCGCCACCAAGATCGGCGCGCTGCCCAAGAGCAAGCTTTATGAATGGGTCGAATCGGCGGTCTAATCCCGCCGGCCTTCGCGCCATAAAAAACCCCGCTTCCTGAACAGGGAGCGGGGTTTTTGTTGGACGATACGGGAAAGGCTCAGCCGTTCTCGGCCAGCACCGTTCCCGCCAGATACAAACTGCCGCAAATCAGCACCCGCGCCGGGCCGTCCTGGGTGATCAGCGCGGCCAGAGCGGCAGTGACGCTGTCGGCGGGTTCGGCCAGGATGCCTTCGCCGCTGGCGGTGTCGGCGACTTGTTCGGCGGAGAGGGAATTGGCCTCGCCGGGGATGGCCACCGTACGGAGGGCACGTACTTCGGCGGCCAAGGGGGCAAGGAAGCCGTGGCTGTCCTTGGAATTCAGCATGCCGAC
>DATGZW010000182.1:0-4773 GCA_035297005.1 Patescibacteria group bacterium | reverse complement strand
CATCCAGCATCTGGCCGGCATGAAGGACAGCAAGGTTATCGTCGCGATCAACAAGGACGAGGAAGCGGCCATCTTCCAGGTGGCCGATTATGGACTCGTCGCCGATCTTTTCCAGGCTTTGCCTGAATTGACCGCGTCGCTCTGATCTGGCGAGAGGAACGGACGGAGCCTCGCTCCGCCCGTTCGCTCTTATGGTCCGGATTCCCTCCCAATTCGGGGAGGACGCTGTTCAATCGTCGGTGAGTGCGGTAAAGAGGGAAACCTTCCGTCTTCCGAACGAGATTGCACCCGATGTCAGACCGCCCGCTGCCGATGACGGCGAAATGCCCTGTCGCAGGAGTTGCGCGTCTGTGCTGCCGGCAGGCCTTGCTATTGTCGCTGGTGCCGCTGCTGTTTCTCGCCGCCGAACTGATTTTGCGGGGGCATGCGCTGCCCTATTGGCTGTGGTTCAACCATGATCCCAGCTACCAATACCTGCTGAACGGCATGCATGTGCTGGAAGGCGTGGCCCCTGGCCATGTCGATCATCCTGGCACGCCGATTCAAAGTCTGGTCGCCCTGGTGTTGTGGCTGTCGGGGGGCGGTTCGCGCGCCGGCATCGCCGACGCCGCCTTTATCCAGCCCGAACTGCTGCTGGAGCGGGCCAGCGACGTTATCCTTGGTCTCGATACCCTGGCCGTGGCGTTCCTTGGGCTTTTGGTGTGGAAGCGCAGCGGCCGCATGGTGCCGGCCCTGCTGGCGCAGTTGACGCCGTTCTTCTCGGTGCTTGCGCTCAAGCATGGCTACGGGGTCAAGCCGGAGCCGATGCTGCTGCTGGCGGTGCTGCTGCTGTCGGCGGCAATGGTCGAACAGGCGCTGCATCCCAGCCGCCGCTCGCTGATCGCGCTGGGGCTGGTGGTTGGTTTCGGCACGGCGTGCAAAATCACCTTTGCCCCGATTGGTCTGGCGCCGTTGCTGCTGCTGGCAACGTGGCGGCAGCGCGGAACCTATGTCGCCGTCGCGGCGGCGGCCTTGGCGGTATTCCTGATCCCAGCCTATGGCGCCTTGGCCCATATGGGTGACTGGATCGGCCAGCTTGCCACACATAGCGGAGCCTATGGCGGCGGCGATAAAGCGATCATCGATCCGCACCGCTATCCGGCGGCCTTCATCAAGCTGTTCTTCGCCCGTCCGGCCTATCTGCTGCTGTATTTCTCGGGGGTTGGCGTGCTGGCCCTGCGCTGGCGCGAGCGGCGGCGCGAGGGGTTGGCGGCGTCGGGTGTCGAGCGGGCGCTGTGGGGCGTGCTGGCGGCGCAACTGGTGCAAATGCTGCTGGTGGCCAAGCAACCCAGCGCCCATTATGTCCTGCCGGCGCTGGAACTGAGCGGCGTCACGGCGGCCTTGCTGTGGCTGCTGATGTTGCGCGAGGTCAAGACCTGGATGGCGCAGCGCCGCCGTATCGAGAACGGCTTCGTCGTGCTGCTGGCCTTCCTGGCGGCCGCACAGACCTTTGCCGTGGTCCGCCAGGACCGCGAACTGGCGTCGTGGCGGGCGGGGTCGCTGTCGATCGACATGGCGCGCGACTTTCCCGCTTGCGCCCATGTCTATGTCGAACTGGCCTCGGGGCCGTCCTATGCGTGGTTCTACAACCATATCTATGGGTCGAACCGCTATGCCGCCCGCCTCAAGCCGGTGTCTCCGGCCAGCGACTATTATTTCCTCGCATGGCGCGGACATCTTGAGAATTGGGACGGCCCGGTGTCTCCGGCGGCACTGATGGCGGCGTATCCCTGTATTACCATCCGCGGCATCGACCTGCCGCGGATGCGCTCGATTGCGCCGATCTTCGGGGCGGCCTTTGACAAGGCGGTCGTTTGTCCGGCAGGTATGGAATCGGTGCTGGTCGCCGGTGCAACCTGCCCGGCGGCGCACAATGTTCAATAATATGGGGCGATTGATGCCGGGGGCGGCTTCTTCAGGGGATATGCGGACATGAACAGCATCTCGGACACGGCGGCAACCCAGGACGCGGATTTGAAGGGACGGCGTTCCTTCGCCGCCCATCTGTTCTCGCCGATCAAGATCACCTGGGGGCAGTTCTTCGATTTGCTGACGCCCCTGCGCCACGCGCCGCCGGTGCGCCGCCACGCCGCCGCCGTCACTATTTCCCGCGTGCAGTTCGTCGCTGCGCTGTTCGCCGTTCTGGTGCCGCTGTTCTCCGTCTTCGATTGGATGGTGTTCCCGGTCGAGCAGGCGGCCATGATGACGCTCACTCGCTTGGCCTCCAGCGCTATTTTCGTGGGTCTGGCCTGGCCTTGGGATCTGTCGCGCTCGCGCTGGCAAGCCGGGCTGATGCTGATGACGCTGCTGCTGGTGCCGCCAAGCTTCTATCTGCTGACCATCAAGATCACCGAAGGCGTGCCGTTGAGCGATTTTGGCCACTTGGTGACGCGGCTGTATCCGCTGATGCCGAACATCGTCCTGGCTGGTCTGGCGGTGTTCCCGCTGTCAGCGGTCGAGGTGCTGCTGTTCTCGGCTCCGGCCTTCGTCTTTGCCATCCTTGGCCTGCATATGAACGGCGAGACGGTGTCGCTGTACGAGCATGGGCCGATGTTGTGGCTGATGGGGCTGGTCATGGGCGTGGCGATGTTCTCTGGCATGAGCCAGTTGCACTACATCGCCACCTTGGTCATCCGCGCCACCGTCGATCCGCTGACCGGAGCCTATACCCGGCGCTCGGGCGGCGAGACGCTGGATCTGCTGTTCCGCTTGTCCTCGCAGCAGAACGCGCCGTTATCGGTGGCGTTCCTCGACATCGACAAGTTCAAGTCGATCAACGACGATTACGGTCATGACGAGGGCGACAAGGCCTTGCAGAGCGTGGCCACCAAGCTGCGCGAAGCGTTGCGCAATGGCGATTTGCTGGTGCGTTGGGGCGGCGAGGAGTTCGTCGCCATCCTCAACAACACCGACGCCGTGGGCGCTGGCATCGTCATCAAGCGCCTGCGCGAGATGGGTCTGGGCGAGCGTCCGGACGGCAAGCCGATGACCGCCTCGATCGGCGTGGCTGAACGCCGTGCCGACAGCATCATGGATTGGCCGCAATTGATCGACGCCGCCGACCGCCGCATGTATTTGGCCAAGCATAGCGGCCGCGACCGCGCCGTCATGCCTGATGGGCAGATCTTCGAGTAACCGCTGGCGGGGGCTAGGCCGGCTCGGTCTGGTAGCGTGGTGCGGTGAAGTCGCTGTCCAGCTTGGCCGGCAACTCCTCGGGCGGGATGGCGTGGCTGAACAGGAAGCCCTGCACGTTGTCGCAAGCGCGGTCGCGCAGGAAGGTCAGTTGCTCGATGGTCTCGACGCCTTCGGCGATGACCTCCAAGCCGAGGCCATGCGCCATGCCGATGATGGTTTCGACCAGACGGCCGGCATTGGGGTTGTCGAGTGCGGCGCTGACGAACGAGCGGTCGATCTTCAGCGTGTCGAACGGATAGCGTTGCAGATAGCCCAGCGACGAATAGCCGGTGCCGAAATCGTCGATCGACAGCCGCACCCCTAAATCGCACAGCTGTTTGAGGTTGACCGCCGTTTCCGGGGTGTCGTCCATCAACACGCTTTCGGTGATTTCCAGCTCCAGGCAGTCGGGCGATAACGCGTATTCGGACAATTGCCGGGCCACATAAGCGCCGAAGCCTTCAACCTGAAGCTGGCGTGGCGATACGTTGACCGCCATGCGCAGGGTCGAGGCGGAGGAGCCGATCAAGGCGTGCAGGTCGCGGCAGGCGGTGGCGACCACCCAATCGCCCATGTCCTTGATCAAGCCGACCTCTTCGGCTAGCGAGATGAAATG
Organism: Patescibacteria group bacterium; assembly: GCA_035297005.1. Lineage (GTDB taxonomy): Bacteria > Pseudomonadota > Alphaproteobacteria > Rhodospirillales > Magnetospirillaceae > DATGZW01. The sequence goes on along the minus strand of DATGZW010000182.1, from coordinate 944 downwards.
TCCCGGCATCAACAGCCCGCCATCGGGTTGACGCCAGCGCATCAAGGCCTCCAGGGCGACCGGAGCATTGGCTTCCAGGCCGATGATCGGCTGGTAATGCAGCAGCAATTCGTCACGCCCGACGGCCCCGCGCAGCTTGCCTTCCAGGGCGAGGCGCGCCTGCATGCGTGCGTTGATCTCCTGGGTGAAGAAGTGATAGCCGTTGCGGCCCAGATCCTTGGCCTTGTACATGGCCAGATCGGCGTTGCGCAGCAGAACCTGCCCGTCCGCTCCGTCGCCGGGGAACAGGGTGATGCCCAGGCTGGCGGTGACGAAATTGTCCTGGCCTTCCAGATGGAATGGCTGATTGAACAGGGTGACGACCCGTTCGGCGACCTTTTGCGCGGCGCGGCCACTGGTGATGCCGGGCAGGATGATGACGAATTCGTCGCCGCCCATGCGGGCCAGGGTGTCGCCTTCGCGCGTGCATTCGGCCAGCCGTGACGAGGCTTCCTTGAGCAGGCGGTCGCCGGCGACATGGCCCAAGGTATCGTTGACGTTCTTGAACTGGTCGAGATCGATATACAGCAGGGCGGCCAGGGTGTCGTTGCGGTGCGCCACGGCGATGGCCTGATCCAAGCGGTCAAGCATCAGCACGCGGTTGGGCAGGCCCGTCAGGTCGTCGTAATTCGCTTGGCGCAGCAGGCGTTCCTCGTAGCTGCGGCGGACGGTGATGTCTTCCTTGACGGCGATGAAATGGGTGATCGCCCCGGTCTTGTCCTTCAGCGGCGACACCGTTGCATGTTCCCAGAACAAGCCGCCGTCGCGGCGGCGGTTGCAGAACTCGCCATGCCATTCCTGCCCCGCCAGCACGGTGCTCCACAGGGTTTGGAAGGTCTTCTGACCAGCCATGTCCAGGCAGGTGAAATCCAGGTTGCGGCCGACCGCGTCGAACAGTCTATAGC
>DATGZW010000181.1:0-4592 GCA_035297005.1 Patescibacteria group bacterium | reverse complement strand
GGACCAGGGCGGCGGCGCGGCGGGCCAGTTCGTTCTCCCAGCGCCGCAACAGCGCGAACAGCAGCGTGGCGCTGACCAGGATGAAGGCCAGCCCCTTGCCCATTTCGGCGTAACTCACGCCGTTGGACGGCCTGCCGAGCGATACCCAGACCGCTAGTGAAGACAAGATGATCCAGGCGCAACCGAAACACGCGTAGAGACGGCTGATGCGCAGGGCGACGGACGACATCATGGAGCCCCTCGGATGGCAGAAAACGCCTGAGTTTAGTATTCTCCTATAGCCAAATAGCATAACAACTATTCTTCATATTGACATACTGATTTCTTGTCGAATTGGATGGTTCGGGGTTGACGAAATAGGCGCGTCGTCGCCGGGGGCGATCGCGCCAAATGGGTTATGGCAAAAAAAGCCATAGCCTTTGAAAGTTAGCGACATCGACCGCGCTCGCCTCGGCGCTTTACTCTCCAGCCAAGCCCAGCCGTTTCCATCAAGAAGAACGACGGGCCGGAGGAGAACCGCGCATCGCGCCCCGCATCGCCACAGGCCGCGCTTGGCACATCCAAGCCTGGACCGGCATGCGCCAGGCCCCTAAGACCATCCGCCCGGCCGCGCCGGCTCCCTCCTCGTGCCTTGCAATAGATCACATGGGAGGGATTTTCATGCCCGACGGCAGCCACAAGACCATCAAGCCGCATCACAAGATCCGCTTCGTCACCGCCACCAGTCTGTTCGACGGCCATGACGCCTCGATCAACATCATGCGGCGCTTGTTGCAGCAATCGGGCGTCGAGGTGATCCATCTGGGGCATAACCGCTCGGTCGAGGACATCGTCACCGCCGCCATTCAGGAAGACGTGCAGGGCATCGCCATCAGCTCGTACCAGGGCGGCCATGTCGAGTTCTTCAAATATATGATCGACCTTTTGAAAGAGCGCGGCGGCGATCAGGTCAAGGTGTTCGGCGGCGGCGGCGGCGTGATCGTCGCCCCGGAAATCGCCGAGCTGGAAGCCTATGGCGTCTGCCGCATCTATTCGCCCGAAGACGGCCAGCGCATGGGCTTGCAGGGCATGATCGACGACATCGTCAAGCGCAGCGACTTCGACGTCGCCGCCGCTCTGCCGGTCAGCCTCGACGATCTGGCCGCGCCCGACCGCCGCGTGCTGGCGCGTCTGGTCAGCGCCTTGGAAAACGGCACAGCCACCGCCGCCTTGACCGCCGAGATCGCCAAGCGCGCCAAAGGCCACGCCATTCCCGTGATCGGCATCACCGGCACCGGCGGCGCCGGCAAATCGTCGCTGACCGACGAATTGATCCGCCGCTTCCGCATGGACAACCCCGACTTCTCGATTGCCGTGATCGCCGTCGATCCGTCCAAGCGCAAGACCGGCGGCGCGTTGCTGGGCGACCGTATCCGCATGAACGCCATCAACGGCCCGGTCTATATGCGCTCGTTGGCGACCCGCTCGTCGGGCAGCGAAGTGCCGCCGCATGTGCCCGCCATCGTCGAGCTGTGCAAGGCGGTCGGCTTCGATCTGGTGATCATCGAGACCCCCGGCATCGGTCAGGCGGACTCGGCGGTGGCCGACGTCACCGACCTGTCGCTCTATGTGATGACCCCGGAATTCGGCGCGGCCAGCCAGCTTGAGAAGATCGAGATGCTGGACCATGCCGATCTGGTGGCGATCAACAAGTTCGACCGCAAGGGTGGCGAGGACGCCATGCGCGATGTGCGCAAGCAGCTTCAGCGCAATCGTCAGGCCTTCAGCGTCTCGCCCGACACCATGCCGGTCTATGGCACCATCGCGTCCCGCTTCAACGATGACGGGGTAACGGCGCTGTATCAGGGGCTGCTGGCGGCCATCGCCGGCAAGGGCTTCAAGACCAAGAAAAGCCGCCTGCCGCAGCCGGCCAACAAGTTCTCGTCCGCCGCCACCGCCATCGTGCCGCCGGCCCGGTCGCGCTATCTGGCCGAGATTTCCGAATCCGTGCGCGGCTACCACGCCACCACCCGCCAGCAGGTCAAGCTGGTGCGTGAAGTGCAGCAGCTCAGCGAATCGCAACGCATGCTGGCCGCTTGCGGCAAGCCGGGCGATGATCTGGCGACCCTGGCCGCCGAGCGCGAGCGGCAGGTTGATCCGCATGTGCGCAAGCAGTTGGATATGTGGCCGACCGTCAAGGAAAGCTATGCGGGCGACGAATATGTCGTGAAGATCCGCGACAAGGAAATCCGCACCGCTCTGGTCACCAACAGCCTGTCGGGCACCAAAATCCGCAAGGTGGTGTTGCCGCGTTACGAGGATCACGGTGATCTGGCCAGCTGGCTGCTGCGCGAGAACCTGCCCGGCAGCTTCCCCTATACCGCCGGTGTGTTCGCCTTCAAGCGCGAGCATGAAGACCCCACTCGCATGTTCGCCGGCGAGGGCGACGCCTTCCGCACCAATGCTCGCTTCAAGCTGCTGTCCCAGCATGCGGCGGCGACCCGCCTGTCGACCGCCTTCGACTCGGTGACGCTGTATGGCTGCGATCCTGACGAGCGTCCCGACATCTATGGCAAGGTCGGCAATTCGGGCGTCTCCATCGCCACCCTCGACGACATGAAGGTGTTGTATTCGGGCTTTGATCTGGTGGCTCCGGCGACCTCGGTGTCGATGACCATCAACGGCCCGGCGCCGATCATCCTGGCGATGTTCTTCAACACCGCCATCGACCAGCAGCTCGACCGCTTCACCGCCGAGAACGGCCGGCAGCCCACCGATGACGAGATCGAGAAGATCCGCGAATGGGCATTGCAGACCGTGCGCGGCACGGTGCAGGCCGACATCCTGAAGGAAGATCAGGGCCAGAACACCTGCATCTTCTCGACCGATTTCGCGCTGAAGCTGATGGGCGACATCCAGGAATGGTTCGTCCATAGCCAAGTGCGTAATTTCTACTCGGTGTCGATTTCCGGCTATCACATCGCCGAAGCCGGGGCCAATCCTATCTCGCAGTTGGCCTTCACCCTGGGCAACGGCTTCACTTATGTGGAGTCCTATCTGGCCCGCGGGATGCACATCGACGACTTCGCTCCCAACCTGTCGTTCTTCTTCTCGAATGGCATGGACCCGGAATATTCGGTGATTGGCCGAGTGGCTCGACGCATCTGGGCCATTGCCATGCGCAGCAAGTACCACGCCAATGAACGCTCGCAGAAGCTGAAGTACCACATTCAAACCTCGGGCCGTTCGCTGCATGCGCAGGAGATCGACTTCAACGACATCCGCACGACCTTGCAGGCGTTGATCGCCATCTACGATAACTGCAACTCGCTGCACACCAACGCGCATGACGAAGCCTACACCACGCCGACCGCCGAGTCGGTGCGCCGCGCCATGGCCATTCAGTTGATCATCAACCGCGAATGGGGCGTGGCCAAGAATGAGAACCCCAACCAGGGCGCCTTCCTCATCGACGAGTTGACCGATCTGGTCGAGGAAGCGGTGTTGCAGGAGTTCGACCGCATCGCCGAGCGCGGCGGCGTGCTGGGGGCCATGGAAACCGGCTATCAGCGCGGCAAGATCCAGGACGAGTCGCTGCTGTACGAGCACCAGAAGCACGATGGCAGCTACCCGATCATCGGCGTCAACACCTTCCTCAATCCCAACCCGCCGGAAGCGCATGAGATCGTCCTCCAGCGCTCGACCGACGAGGAGAAGCAAAGTCAGTTGACGCGTCTGCGCGACTTCCAAGCGCGCAACGCCGATGCCGCCCCGGCCATGCTGGACCGGCTGCGTCAGGCCGCCATCGCCAACGAGAACATGTTCGCGGTGCTGATGGATGCCGTCCGCTGCTGATCGCTGGGGCAGATCACCTCGACCTTGTACGAGGTGGGCGGCCAGTACCGCCGCAACATGTAAGGCCCGGTCGCCGGAACGGGTCGCCCAAGAGCCCGTCCGGCTTCCTTCGAGTTACTACAGTTTTATATTGTAGAAAAAACAAACAAAGGGGAGAGCCATGTCCGACGCATTGCAGAGCTTTTTGGAGGCCCGCGACTTTCTGTTCACTCATCGCGAGGATTACGACACCGCCTATGCCGATTTCCGCTGGCCGCGCTTCGACAAGTTCAACTGGGCGCTCGATTATTTCGACGTGATCGCCCAAGACAACAGCCAGGCGGCGTTGTGGGTGGTCGAGGAATCCGGCCATGAGATCAAGCTGTCCTATGCCGAGATGTCCGCCCGTTCGAATCAGGCCGCCAATTTCCTGCGTGGGCAGGGGGTCAAGCGCGGCGATGTGGTGCTGATCATGCTGGGCAATGTGGTGCCGCTGTGGGAAGTGATGCTGGCCTGCATCAAGCTGGGCGCGGTGATGATCCCCGCCACGACGCTGCTCAATACTGAAGACCTGAAAGACCGTTTCGAGCGCGGCGGCGTGCGTCATGTGGTGGTTTCCGCCGCCGACGCCGCCAAGTTCGAGCCGCTGTCCGGCGAGTACAGCCGCATCACCGTCGATGGCGCGGTCGAAGGCTGGACCCGTTACGAGGACGCCTATGCCGCCTCGACCGAGTTCACCGCCGACGGTTCGACCGCCGCCACCGATCCTCTGCTGCTGT
>DATGZW010000180.1:0-5674 GCA_035297005.1 Patescibacteria group bacterium | reverse complement strand
AAGGGCGCGCGGGCCACCTGTTGCGGCGACAGATAAAACCGCAGTTTGATATTGCCGGGAGCCAGCAGGCTGACCACCGGCTGTCCCGCCGCCACCTGCTCGCCCGGATGGAACAGCACGTCATCGACGCGGGCATCCTGCGGAGCCAGCCCCCGCCGTTGGTCCAGCCGCCATTGCGCTTGTCCCAGGGCGGCTTGGGCGGCGCGCACGCCGGCTTCGGCGGCGGCAATTTCGGCATTGCGCCCGCCTTCATGGGCAAAGGCCACCTGCGCCGACAATTCCGCCACCCGCGCGCGGTCGCGGTCCAGCGCCGAGCGGGCCTCGTCGACCTGTTCATGCGAGGCGAAGTCGGACTTCACCAAGGCCTCTTGGCGGCGCAACTGTGCCTCCGACAGGCGCATGCTGGCTTCGGCCTGGGCCTGCTGCGCCTCCATCCCCTTGATTTCCAGGAGTCGCCGCCCGGTCAGCAGGTTGTCGCGCTGGCCGGTCGCTTGTTCCAACAGCGCCTGCGCTTGGGCGAGGGCCGCTTGTTCGGCATCATGGTCCAGGGTGAACAGCTCTTGCCCCGCCGTCACCGCGCTGCCGCGATCGACCGCCAGCGACACCACCTGACCGGCGGCTGGCAGGCCGATGCGTTGGTAATCGCCCTCGACATAGCCTTGCACCGTCGAGGTGGCTTGATCGCCGCAGCCGGCCAGCAGCACGATCGCGCAAAATAAAGCCAGGGATTTCATGGTTTTTCCCCACGGACCAGCGCGTACAGCATGACTGAACAGCCCCTATACCGCCAGCGCGCTCAACCTTGGAGGGAGGCCGCTGGCGGCGGGGAAGAATTCGATGCGGCGCGTGTGAAAGGCGGCCAGGGCAGGCCGGTGGGCGATGCTGACGACGCCGCTGTGCGGCAGGCGGGTGGACAGCAGGCTATAGAGGGTGGTCTCGGCCTCCTCGTCCAATGCCGAGGTGGCTTCGTCGAGGAACAGCCAGGATGGCTTGACCAGCAAGGCGCGGGCGATGGCCAGGCGCTGCTGTTCGCCGGGAGACAGTTGCTGGCCCCAATGCTGTTCCTCGTCCAGCCGCGCCGTCAACTGGGCAAGGCCGCACAGCGTCAGGGCTTGGCGGATGTCGGCATCGTCATGCGCCGAGGCCGCATCGGGATAGGCGACCACGTCGCGCAACGCCCCGATGGGCAAATAGGGCCGCTGCGGCAGGAACAGCAGCTTCAGTCCCTGGGGCAGAGAGATGCTGCCGCGCCCGTACGGCCATAATCCGCCGATGGCGCGGAACAGGGTGCTTTTGCCGCAGCCGGACGGACCCGCGACCAGCAGCTTCTCGCCCGCTTGAACATGCAGCGTCAGGCCGCTTAACAGGGGCGAGCCGTCGGGCAGATGCAGGTCCAGGCCGTCAATGGCGATGGCCCCGTCGGCGGACTTGGCGTGGCGGATGGCTTCGGCTTTTTCGGCTTCGATGATGCTCAGCAGGGCATGCTCGAAGCCGACCAGACGGTCGATGGTGGCCTTCCACTCGGCAAGGTCGGTGTAGGCGTCGATGAACCAAGACAGCGCGCCCTGCACCTGACCGAAGGCCGAGGCGGTTTGCATCAAGCCGCCCAGTTCCATGGCGCCGGAGAAATAGCGGGGTGCGGCGACGATGTAGGGGAACACCACCGCCACCTGACCATAGCCGGAGGAGAACCAAGTCAGCCGCTTTTGCTGACGCATGATGCTCCACCAGTTGTCCACCACCTTGGAGAAGCGCTTAGCCAGCCCGCGCGCCTCCTCGGCCTCGCCGGCATAAAGGGCGATGCCCTCGGCGTTCTCGCGCAGGCGCACCAGGGTAAAGCGGAAATCGGCTTCGTATTTCTGTTGCTGGTAGTTGAGCCCGATCAGTGGGCGGCCGATCAGATGGGTCAGCCAAGTGCCGCCGATGGCGTAGACCAGGGCCACCCACAGCATGTAGCCGGGAATGCTGATGCCGCCGACCTCAAGCGGCCCCGACAGGCTCCACAGAATGGTCGAGAACGACGCCAGGGTGACCACCGATTCCAGCAGTCCCAGGCTCAGCGTCAGGGTCTGGCCGACGAAATTGCCGATGTCCTCGGCGATGCGCTGGTCGGGGTTGTCGGTGCCCCCATGCGTCAGTTGCAGCCGGTAATAGGCCCGCCCACCCAGCCATTCGCCGACATAGCGCTCGGTCAGCCAGCGCCGCCAGCGGATTTGCAGCATCTGGCGCAGGTACAGCCGATATACCGCGACCGCCAGAAAGATCGCCGCCAGCCAGCCGAAGCGGATGAACTGGTGGGTGAAGGCGTCGCGGTCTTTCTCTTGCAGGGCGTTGTAGAACAGGTTGTTCCATTCGTTGAACAGCACGTTCACATAGACGATGCCCAGGTTCAACGCGACGATCACCGCCAGCAACGCCCCCGATGTCCAGCGCTCCTCGGAACGCCAATAGGGCAGGGTCAAAGTCCACAAGTCACGCAGGACGGAGCGGGAAGGGCTGGTCATCACGGGGTCATGGTCCGGCTGTTGCAATAGGCGCTGCCGCCATGAAGCCATATATGGGTTCGCTTGTCGCGGTCACTCTGCCGGCCGTGCTGTCCGCGCCGGTCGCACGGGCCGCGTCAGCCGCATCAACGTGCGCATGAGCACGATCACGGCGGCATAGATGACCAACTGCATGCCGGTGGGAACGTCGGTGTAGCCGACCAGCGCATGCAGCAGGCGGCCGACCAGACTGCTTTCCGGCAGCAGCCATGAGCTGTCCCACAGCGGCGTGGACAGCGCGGTGGAATATCCCCCCTGCTGAAGGAACGCCACCGCCTGCGAGGCCATGCCGGCGGCAAGCAGGGTGATCAAGCCGCAGGTGACGGAGAACAGCCGCCCCGCCGGAATGACCAGCAAGCCGCGATACATCAACGCCGAGACGGCAGCCCCCGCCGCCACGCCAAGCGCGCCTCCCGCCAGCATCGCCGCCGCCGAGGTGCCGCCTTGGGCGGCGATGCCATAGAGGAACAGCACCACCTCGGCCCCTTCGCGCAGCACCGCCACGCCGACCACCACGGCCAGCGCGGTCAGCGGGCGATGCCCCACCGCCACCGCCGCCCCCAGCGCCCGCATCTGCTCGGCGATGGCGCGGCCATGGCTGGACATCCACACATTGTGCCAGGTCAGCATGCCGACGGCGACCAGCAGAATGGCGGCGTTGAACAACTCCTGGCCGGACCCGGCGAAGGCGGAGGACAATTGTCCGGCGAAACCGGCGACGGCACAAGCCGCCGTCACTCCGCCAGCAATGCCGCCGCCGATCCACCAGCCGCGTCGCGGCACGCCTGCGGTGGCGGCCAAGACGATGCCGACGATCAGCCCGGCCTCGATGACTTCGCGGAAGACGATAAGCAAGGCGGCAAGCATGAGCAGATCCTTATTCGACGACGATGACGCCGTGCGCGGTGTCGGCGTGGAATTCGCCCATGAACGAGTATTGGCCCGGACCTAATGGCCGGAGCCGCACCTCGCCGGAGCCGCCGGCGGAGATGACTTTTTCGATGGCCAACTGGCGAACCTCGAACTCTTCCGGCGTGGCGTCCTGGTTGACCACATGCAAGAAGGCCGGCTTGCCGGTCGGGATATGGATCTCAGCCGGCGAGAACTGGTGGTCCTTGAGCGTCACCGTGATCGGCGAGGCGGCGTCCTCGGCCCATACCGGCCCGCAAAGCAGGCTGAGGCCAAGCGCCGCGCCGAGCACCGGCAGCCAATATGATGCAATCATCTTATTTCCTCCGCTTGAGGGTGCCGCCGGTCGGATAACCGGCGGCACCCCTTCGCTTAAGCAAACAACCGTTGGCCGATGAACTCGCCCTTGGCCGGGCCGCCGGGGCAGGCGAACAACCCGCCGCCGACATGGGTGAGGAACTGGTTCATGGCGTCCATGCGCGACATCTTTTCGTACATGACGACAAAGCCGGTGCGTGGGTCGCGCTGATAGCCCATGAAGAACAGACCGGCGTCGTATTCCATGCCCTGGCGCCACGGCGGCCAGCGTTCGGCGGTCATGTTCACGCCGTCATTGTAGGAATAGGCGCGCCGCAGGATCTGCGCGCCGTCATTGAGGTCGGGATGCGACAGCCGGGCATGGGCGCTTTCGGGGATGACCAGATTGCCATCCTTGTCGGTGGCGTTCAGATCCAGCGGCTCGGCTTCATGCTTGCCGCCCAACGGCGCGCCCGAATATTTGTGGCGGCCGACCACCTGTTCCTGGAAGGCGACGTTCATGCGGTCCCAGTGCTCCAGGGCGATGCGGATGCGCCGCGCCACCAGATAGCTGCCGCCGCGCATCCAGTCCGGCCCCTCGGTGCCGACCCAGACGAAGTGATCGAAATCGGTGGGGTTGATGGTGCCGTCCTTGAAGCCCATCAGATTGCGCCCGGTGCCCTTGCTGGCCGGACCGGCGGCAAAGCCGGTCTGGGTCCAGCGGATGGTCGCCACGCCATCGGCCAAGCGGACCAACTGGCGCACCGCATGGAACGCCACCTGCGGATCGTCGGCGCAGGCCTGCACCGACAGATCGCCGCCGGTATGCTCTTCGACCAACTGGTCGCCGGGGAATTTGGGCAGATCGGCGAAGGCCTCGGGGCGGCGGGCGGCAAGCTGGAAGCGGTCGTTGCCGTCCTTGGTGAACAGCCCCGGACCGAAGCCGAAGGTCAGCGTCAGCCGCGCCGGCGGCAGGCTGAGCGCTTCGCCGGAATCGGTGGCGGGCTGGCTGGTGTCGTCGCTCAAGGCCACGGCGGTTTGGGCGGCGGTCATGCGGGCCGCCGCGTCGGTCCACACCCGCAGCAGGGCTTCGACCTCGGCGCGCTTGTCGGTGATGATGTCGAGCGCGGCGAAATAGCTGTTGGTTTGCTGGCGGGTGGCGATGCCGCCCTGATGCGGACCCCAAAAGGCTTCGGACTTGTGGAGATCCTGGCCGCCGCCGCCCATGGCGTTGGGCTCTGCCGCCACGGCAGCGCTGGTCAAGCCAGCGGAACCCGCCGCTGCCATCAGTCCCGCCGCCCCAGTCAAAAAGCCGCGCCGAGAGGCCAGCAGGGTTTTGTCTTTCGTATCGCTCATCGGGTGGCCTCCACCAGGGTGTTCATGTCGTCCTCGACGTAATAAAAGCCTTTGCCGTCCGGGGTCATGGCGATCCCGAACAAATCGCCATTGCCGGGCGGGGACTGCGCCTGATCGGCATCGACCCACTGGGCGAACAGCTGTTTCTTGGTGGCGGGGTCGATTTCCACGACTTGGCCGTTCTTGGCGTTGCAGGCCAGAATATGGCCGCTCGCGGTCATCGCCAAAGCCAGGGGGCGTTGCAGTAGGCCGTCTTTGGTGACTGGCTCGCCAGTGCCGGCGCTGGTGGTGCGGGTCAGCGGATCGGCGATGGCGACGATGCGGTTCTCCAGCGCGTCCGAGGCATAGAGCGTGGCGTTGTCCGGGCTCAGCGCCAAACCGGTGGGGCCGACCAGAAAGGCGTCCTTGTCGGCGCGTTGGCCGAAGCCGTCGGCGATGACCGTCTGGCCGGTGATGACCGGTGGCTTGCCCTCGGCGATGGACAGATCGAGGCGCAGCACGGTGGCCTTGCTGACCGTCACCGGGAACCCGCTGGCCGGATCAAGCACCTCGGGGCCGGGGACGTCGAA
>DATGZW010000179.1:0-5376 GCA_035297005.1 Patescibacteria group bacterium | reverse complement strand
GCATAGCCGTGGCGGATGATGTTTTGACAGGCCTCGTCCACCGCCAAAACCACATCGGCGGCGGCCTCGGCGTCGCAGCCACCGGCGCGGGCGGCGGCTTCGACCTCGTGGCGCAGATCGCACAGGCATTCGGGGCAGGCGTCGAAGCGCTTGGCCAGCAGCGGCGGCGGGCGGCGGTCTTCGATGATCAGCAAGGTCAGGTCGTCGCGCAACGGCACGCCCTCGGGTGCCAGTCGGGCGATGATGGCGTCCAGCCGCTGGGCCAGAGGCCGCGGAGCCATTTCCCCGATCAGCCGCCGCACCCCTTGCGCGCCCAGCATGACCTTGTCGCAGCGGCTTTCGGTCAGTCCGTCGGTGAACAGATAGAGTGCCCCGCCGGCCAGCGTCAGCCAGGCCTCGGGCATGTCCGGCGGCACCAGACCGGCGGCGATGCCCAAGGGCGGCGATCCGGCGGAGGTGGCGGTAAAGCGGCCATCGCGGTGGCGCAGCAGAGCCGGTTCATGCCCGGCATTGGCCAGCAACAGGCTGCCGCTGGCGGGATCGAACAACCCGGCGGCCATGGTGACGAACATGCCGCCGGTGGTGGCGGTTTCGCATAATTCGTCGTTGATGGCCGACAATAGCTTGCTTGGGCGGCGATGGAACTTGGCCAGACAGCGGAACAGGCTGCTGGTCTTGGCCATCAGCAAGGCGGCGTTGATGCCCTTGCCGGAAACGTCGCCGATGGCGAAGGCGATGCGGCCATCCGGCAGTTCCAGGATGTCGAAGAAGTCGCCCGACACCTCGTGCGCCGGCTTGTTGACGCCCATGATCGGCGAATCATCGGCGATGCTGCTTGGCAGCATGCCGCGTTGAATTTCGGCGGCCAGTTCCAGCTCGCGGCGCAGGCGTTCCTGCTGGACCATGGCGGCGGTCAGGCGGGCGTTGAGGATCGCCAGCGCGGCGGAGGCTCCCAGCGCTTGCAGCAATTGGCGGTCGCCCGGATGGAAGATGCCGCCGCCGGCTTTGTTGATCAGTTCGATGGCCCCCAGGCGCTGGTCGCGTACGGACAGCGGGGCGCAGAGGATCGATTCGGTGGTGAAGCCGGTCTTCTCGTCGATCAGCGCGCCGAAATCGGGATCGGTGCGGGCGTCCTTGACGATGGTGGTGACATTTTTGGCGACGGTGCGGCCAATGATGCCGTGGCCCGGCTTCAGCCGCAGGCCACGGATATCGACCGGGCCGAAACAGGCGCGGCAGATCAGTTCGCCGCTGTCCTCGTCGATGAGGAACAGGCTGGCGGCTTCCGCGCCGACGAACTCGGCGACGCGCTCCAGCCCATGCTGAAGCGTCTCGTCAATATTGCGCGAAGCGGCGAATTCCTGACTCATCTCGGCGATCAGGTCGAGCTGGCGCTGATAGGGGCGGAGGACGGCGTGCGTGTCGGGCATGCCGGCTACTATGCTCTTGCGGCGCGTTCGGGTAAATCCGCTAACACCGGCTGGCCTTGGCGCGCGGTCGGGGGTACGATGCGCGTCATGAGCGAAGATCGACGTATCCGACTGGCGGGAACCTTCACCCGCTATGCCGAGGAAGCCCGCACCCGTTCCGCCGCCATCGCCGAATTGGTACAGGGCGACATGGCCTCGCCCGATGCCTGGGGGGTGGTGGTGTTGCACGCCCATACCCTGGCTGGCTCCGGCGCGACCATGGGGGCCGAGAACATCAGCACCGCCGGCCGCGCCATCGAGGACATCGTCACCGAGCTGTCGGGGGCACAAAGGGCGCCCGATGCCGAGGAGCGCGCCGCCCTGGTGGCTCTGTCCGGACAGCTGACTGTGGCGGCGGCGGCATTCGATCCCGAAGCCTCTCTGAATATTTTCATCGCCAAGGTCTATCCGCGCGGGTGAGAGGTGCGCCCGACAATGGGCATGGGGGCTTTAAACCGGCGCTCCACGCCACAGCTTAAGAAGAGGCCTCCATGACGGGAAACGACCATGGACGTACCTCTGGAAATCACCTTCCATAATTTGACCAGTTCCAAGGCTCTTGAAGGAGTCATCCGCGACCGGGTGACTCGGCTGGAGCGATTCTACGACCGCATGACCTCGTGCCGCGTCGCCGTCGAGGCGCCGCATCGTCAGCACCGCAAGGGCAACGTTTTCGAGATTCATATTGATATCGGCCTGCCCGGCGGGTCTCTGGCGGTCAGCCGCGAGCCGCATAAGGCGCGCGAGCGCTCGACGCATCCCAACATCTATAAGGCCCTGCGCGACGCCTTCGACGCCGCCGAGCGGCGTTTGCGCGACTTCAAATCGCGCCAGCGCGGTGAAGGACGGGCTCCGGTGGTGGCCTTGCTGGGGGCGGTCGCCGAGTTGAACGACGGCGAGGATCACGGCTTTCTGACCACGGCCACCGGGGCTTCGCTGTATTTCCATCGCGACGGCGTTGCGGAAGGGGTGTTGCGGGATCTGAAGCCGGGGGTGACGGTGCGCTATACCGAAGCCATGGGTGACACCGGTCCCATCGCCACCAAGGTTTGGGTGGCGCTGTCGTCGGGGTGATGAAATCGTTCTGCCATCAAACCTTCCCTAAATCTTCAGCGCCTTGACCGAAGGAAATGGGATACCCCATTGAACTGGTTCGAGAACGGGCAAAGGGGTCGTCATGGTGGATAAGGTCATCAACGTATTGTTTCTGGGCCGCGGCAATATCGGTCGCAGCATCATCGCCGAATCCATCCTCAATCGTGATGGGGGCGGTCGCTTCAAAGGCTTCAGCGCCGGTGCCGAACCCGCTGGAGCGGTACATCCGGCGGTACTGGCGCTGCTGCGGAAGTTGAACCATCCGACCGCCGAGCTGCACAGCAAGGAGTGGCAGACCTTCGCCACCCCAGATGCGCCGCAGATGGATTTTGTCTTCACGGTCTGCGATTCGGTTGCCGGGCAATCGGCGCTGGCGTGGCCAGGGCAACCGCTGGTGGCTCATTGGGGCATCCCCGATCCGCTGGTGCCTGTCGGCAGCGAGGCCGAGCGCGCGGTGTTGATCGCCGACACCTACCGGATGCTGACCAACCGCATTGGTATTTTCACTAACCTGCCGCTGGCGGCATTGGACCGGCTGGCCTTGCAGCAACGCCTGCACGCCATCGGTCAGCAGCCGCAGGGCTGAGATTTCGAAGGGAACCGCTCTCAATGCGGTTTGCGGTGGGGGCGGCCCGGATGCGCGGTGGGCGTGAACGACGGCGGGTCGCTGGCCGGGAAGGAATCCGCCGAACTGGTGTCGACGCATTCCTCGATGTCGCATCGCGACAGGTATTCCACCGTGCCGTCTGAATGCACGACACGGTGGCTTGGCTTTTGCTCCTGCGGTTCAGCCTTATCCGTGCTGCTGTGCTTATTCATCGTCTTGGCCTTTCCTCATGCTGGTCAGAGCATTTGGTCTGGCGGCGACGGCGATGCAACGTGGACAGACCGGATGCGCGTCAGTGCTGTTCGCGCGTTGCCGAGAAGCGCAGTTCGGGGAAGTCTTGCTGGGCGCGGTTGAGGGTCCAGGCATTGCGGGCCAGATAGACCATCGCGCCGTCGCGGTCCTCGGCCATCGACGAGCCGTTGAGTTCGACGAATTTGGCGATCAAGGCCGGGTCTTCGCTGTGGATCCACCGCGCGGTGTCGAACGGAGCTTCTTCGAATCCGGCCTTCAGGCTGTATTCGTTTTCGATGCGGTCGGCGATGACCTCGAACTGTAACTGCCCGACCACGCCGACGATCCAGGTCGAACCGTTGAGCGGCTTGAACAACTGGCTGACGCCTTCCTCGGCCAGATCTTCCAGCGCCTTGCGCAGTTGCTTGGCTTTCATCGGGTCGTCCAGGCGCACGCGGCGCAGCACTTCGGGGGCGAAGCTGGGGATGCCGGTGAAGCGGATGTCCTCGGACTCCGATAAGGTGTCGCCGATGCGTAAAGCGCCGTGGTTGGGGATGCCCATGATGTCGCCGGGATAGGCTTCCTCGGCCAGTTCGCGGTCGCGGGCCAGGAAGAATACCGGGTTGCCGACGGCCATCACCTTGCCGGAACGCACATGCTTCAGCTTCATGCCGCGCTTGAAACGGCCCGAGCACAGGCGGAAGAAGGCGATGCGGTCGCGGTGGTTGGGGTCCATGTTGGCTTGGACCTTGAACACGAAGCCGGTGACTTTCTCTTCCAGCGGATCGACCACACGCGGCGAGGCCGGTTGCGGGCGCGGCGGCGGAGCCAATCGGCCGATGCCGCGCAGCAGCTCGCGTACGCCGAAATTGCGCAAGGCCGAGCCGAAGAACACCGGGGTCAGGTGGCCGGCGCGATAGGACTCGATATCAAAAGCCGGGCAGGCGCCGCGCACCAGCTCGATTTCCTCACGCAGGCGGGCGGCGGCGGCGGCGCCGACCAGATCGTCCAGGCGCGGGTCGTCGAGCGGCATGTCGATGCCTTCGGGGATGTGGTCGCCACGGGTGTGCTCGAACAGCAGCACCTGATCGGCGGTCAGGTCGTAGACGCCCTTGAGGTCGCGGCCCATGCCGATCGGCCACGTCATCGGGCAGACATCCAGCGCCAGGGTCTTTTCGACTTCGTCCAGCAAATCGAAGGTGTCGCGGGCTTCGCGGTCAACCTTGTTGACGAAGGTGATGATCGGCATGTCGCGCAGGCGGCAGACTTCGAACAGCTTGCGCGTTTGCGTCTCGATGCCTTTGGCGGCGTCGAGCACCATCACCGCCGAATCGACGGCGGTCAGGGTGCGATAGGTGTCCTCGCTGAAATCTTCGTGGCCGGTGGTGTCGAGCAGGTTGAACGACAATCCGCCATGCTCGAACGACATCACCGACGCGGTCACCGAAATGCCGCGTTCCTTTTCGATGGACATCCAATCCGAGCGCGCGCGCCGCTGTTCGCCACGGGCGCGCACGGCGCCGGCGAGCTGGATGGCGCCTCCGAACAGCAGCAGCTTCTCGGTCAGAGTCGTCTTGCCGGCATCGGGATGCGAGATGATGGCAAAGGTGCGCCGCTGCGCCACCGCTTCAAGGAGTGAGGTCATGCCGCCGCTTTTCGGCCCTGAGCGGGGAAAAATCAAGCGATCTTTGCAAAACTCGCCCCGCAGCGGTTCTTCTCTCTGTGTCCAGCGGGTGAAGTTGGCGGTTTCGGTCAGACATCGAACGGGGTATCATCGGTAGCAATTTGGGATAGGTGAGGAGTTGGAAACGGGCCGCGGTCTCACAGGCATGGTCTTTGGAGTCGTCGCCGGGGCCATCGGCGGCGTTCTGATATTGGGTGCTGTCCTGTTGTCGCCCGGCGAGGTTGTGCGCGCTGGTGAGATGACGCGAGTGGCGGCGGAACTAGCGGTTTTGCTGGCTTTGGGCGGCTCTG
>DATGZW010000178.1:0-3516 GCA_035297005.1 Patescibacteria group bacterium | reverse complement strand
AAACCATCGACCAACTGGTCGATGCCTGGCTGCCGGTGACCTTTGCCGTCAACAGCCTGAACCGCAGCATGGGCCTGCCCGACCTTTACCCGTTCATCTTGTCACCCATCGTCATCGGAAAGCTGGGCATGATCCATGATCTGGTTCATGCCCGCCAGTATGCCGCCCGGAGGTGGGGAGTGGGTTAGTCCATCGCCACCAGCGTCATGGTATCGACGGTGAAGCTGCCATCCGCCTGGATGGCGAAATGCCGGGCGACTTCGTCACCCATCCGCGCTTGAAGCGAGCGAATGACCTGGGCGTGATTGTCCGGCGTGGCCATGCGCTGGATCCACGAGGTGAAGTCCAGCGGCAGGCGGCGACAGGTGGCCTCGCCCGGTACGAAGCCGGCGGCGGTCGCGGCGTGGCGCCACTCGTCGAGCGAATAATCGCGGACATGCGAGGGATCGCGCAGCAGTTCAACGGCTTGCAGATAGGTATCGGTCAGGGCCGCCCCCGGCGAGATCACATCCATGAAGACGGCCACGCCGCCCTTCTTGAGCACGCGCCGCGCCTCTTTCAAGCCGGCGGCAAGGTCGCGCCAATGGTGGGCGCTGTAGCGGCTGGCCACCACGTCGAAGCTGGCATCGGCGAAGGGCAGGGTTTCCGCCATGCCGCATTCGGTGACGATGTTGCCCAGGCCGCGTTTCCCGGCTTCGGCGGTGACGGCGCGCAGCATGTCGGTGGACAGGTCATAGGCGACGACCTGGCCGACCTGCGGGGCCAGGCGGAAGGCGACATGGCCGCCGCCACAGCCCAAATCGAGCACGCGTGCCGTTGGCCGCGCACCGATGATCACGGCCAGTTGCTGCAAATCCTCGCCTTGGGCATGCACGGCACTGGTTACATAGGCGTCGGCGCGGACGCCGAATTGGTCGCGGACAACGCTGGCGTGGGACTTGTTCGACATGGCGGCGGACCTTTCTCCGATGGAACCAAGGGAGACACTACAGCTTAAATATGTTCCATTATCAATAGTGGGAGTTCGTAATAAAAAATCGCCGCGCCCCGTTTTCCCGCGTCTTTAGTGTTAAATCGCATGGCGGTTTGTTCATTCCAACTTCGGCAGCCATATCTGATATCGCGATGTTCGTTATTTCAGAGCAGAGCCTCGCGCCGATTTTCCTCGAATCCCATTGGGAGGCACGCTTCCATGAAGACCGCAATCTGGATGCGCATGTTTGTGGCGCTGGCGCTGGCCCCGGCAATGGTCGCTTGCACCTCGACCAAGGCGCCCGGCGAGAGCACCGGCCAATATATGGACGACTCCGCGATCACCACTAAGGTGAAGGCGGCGATTCTGGGCGAGAAGGGGCTGAAGGAATTTCAAATTTCCGTCACCACCTATAAGGGCGTGGTTCAGTTGAGCGGCTTCGTCGATACCGCCGACGCCAAGGCGCATGCGACCAGTGTCGCGGCTGGTGTGGACGGGGTCAAATCGGTCCGTAACGATCTTGTCGTCAAGAAATAGGCTGGCCTGTTTATGGGGGACGGCGGACAAAAAAAGGGCGCCTCGCGGCGCCCTTTAGAGATGGTTCGTGATCGCCGGAATTAGGCGTTCACGGCATCCTTCAGACCCTTGCCGGCCGTGAACTTCGGCTGCTTGCTGGCGGCGATCTGGATGGTCTCACCGGTGCGGGGATTGCGGCCTTCGGAGGCGGCGCGATCCTTGACGGCGAAGCTGCCGAAACCGACCAGACGAACCTCTTCACCGGCCTTCAGGGCGGCGGTGATGGCGTCAAAGGTCGCCTCGACGGCCTTGGCGGAGTCGGCCTTCGTCGCACCCGTGGCAGTGGCCACGGCGTCGATGAGTTCCTGCTTGTTCATGTGATAGCCCCTTAGCGAACAAAATTGAGACCATGTGGATGGCATGAGGAGGCCATGGACGTCAACAGTCATGGCCCAAAAACGGCGAGATAGCGGTGGTTTTGGGCCAGTTTGGTTCGATCAGGCTCTGTTTTGTACCCCTAATGATTGAATTTTACGTGTCATATTCTCTGGAACACCGTCGAGGCCACCTGATGCAGCGGCAGGCTTTGGCCGCCCAGGGATTCCGAATGGCCGATGAAAAGGAAGCCGCCCAGACGGATATGCCGGCACAGGCCGCGCAGCACCGCTTCCTGGGTTTCCTTGTCGAAATAGATGAGGATATTGCGGCAGAACACCACATCCATGTCGTCGGCGACGGCGTAAGTCTCGTCCATCAGGTTGATACGGGCGAAATGCACCTGCTGGCGCAGTTCGGGAACGATGCGCACGCGGTCCTGGTTGGGGTCGCGGGCATGCATCAGGTAGCGCTGCCGCATCTCCGGCGGGATCGGCGCCGCCATATCCTCGGGGAAGATTCCTTCGACAGCCTTGTACAGAACCTCGGTGCAGATGTCCGAGGCGAAGATCGAATAGCGCAGCCCCGGCTTGGCCCGCGCCGCCTCGGCCAGCACCATGGCCAGGGTGTAGGGCTCGGCTCCGATGGAGCAGGCGGCGCTCCACAGCTTCAGCGGCCTTGTCGTGCCGCCTTGGGCGCGGGTAAGCAGGGCGGGCAGCACCATGGAGATCAGAAGGTCGAAATGCTCGGGCTCGCGGAAGAAGTCGGTCTTGTTGGTGGTGACCGCGTCGATCAGATGCACCGCTTCGGCTTTCAGCCCACCCTCTTCGAACACATAGCGGCAGTAATCCTTGAAGCTGGGAATGCCCAAGGCCCGCAGCCGCCGGCGCAGACGGCCTTCGATCATGGTCTTCTTGCTGGCGGGCAGCTTGATGCCGCTATAGCCGTGGATGAAGCTGGCCAGCCGCTCCAAGTCGCGGACGTCAAGTTCCTCGGAAAGGACGCCGATATGGGGCATCGGGTCGGTCAAGGCGGCAAGGTCGTCCGGGCTTGGAGCATGACGGGATCCTAGAAGCGTTCGTATTCGGCGTCCTGGGCATCGGCGCTGCCAGTGCCCAGATCCAAGGCGAAGCCGTCACCCGTCGCCGATTTACCCCGACCATTGCGGGTCGGTGTACGGGCAGGGGCGCTGGCGGCGGTGATGGCTTTGGCGGGCTTGGCCAGGGGCTTCGCCGCCGGGCGCTTGACCACCGGCGCCTGACGTTGCGACCGGGCCGGCAGCGCCCGCAAAGGGGCTTGGCGGGTGTCGCCCTGGTCGTCGGCGCGGAAGAAGCTGATGACCGATTCCAACTGCTCGGCCTGGGCCGAAAGCTCCTCCGAGGTCGCCGCCATCTCGTCCGAGGCGCTGGAGTTCTGCTGCGTCACCTTGTCGAGTTGTTGGATGGCTTGGTTGATCTGCTCGGCGCCGATATTCTGTTCGCGGCAGGCGGCGGTGATCTCTTCGACCAGGCTCGCCGTCTTTTGGATGTCGGGGACCAACCGGCCCAGCATGTCGCCGGCCTCGCGCGCCACCTTGACGGTGCTTGACGACAGCGCGCTGATGGCGGTGGCGGCGGCTTGGCTGCGCTCGGCCAGCTTGCGCACCTCCGAGG
>DATGZW010000177.1:0-8617 GCA_035297005.1 Patescibacteria group bacterium | reverse complement strand
CCGAAACGAACTTGCTGGACGTCCATATCAGCAAGCTTCGGAAGAAGCTGGACGGCCCGGACGAGCCGCGCATGCTGGAAAATGTCAGAGGCATCGGCTTCATCCTGCGTATCCCCGACTAAATAACTGGGATGTTGCCTTGATGACACCACTCGGGTTTCTGCGGACGCCGACCTTCCGTCTGGCGGCGATTTTCTCCGCCATCCTGACAGCCTTCACCATCGCCATCTTCTCCTTCATCTTTTGGCAAACGGCCATGGTGGTCACCCATCAGGTCGATCATGGACTTGAGCGGGATGCGGCGATTCTCGCCAACGAAAGCCCCCAGTTGATGCAAGCGCTCGTCGAACAGCGGGTCGGCGAGGATTTTCACCGGATCATCTATGCCGGCCTGTTCGATCCCGAGATGCATTGGCTGGCTGGCAATCTCCAGCAGTTTCCCAGCGGCCTGTCGCTGAACGGCAAGGCGCGACGGATGGATCTACATCGGCTTGCCCCCCACAAAGCCATCCTGGAAACCGGACGAATGGTGGCCCGCCGTCTGCCCGACGGACGTATTCTGGTTATCGGACGGAACATCGACAGTTTGACCGATTTGGCGCAGGCGGTGGCACGGGCGCTCAAGGTCGGCCTGATCCCGGCGATCATCCTGATCCTGTTTAGTGGCGCGGTGCTAGGACAGCGCATCCACCGCGAGATCGTGGCGCTGCACCAGACGGCGAAGCGCATCGCCCAGGGAGACCTGTGGGAACGCCTGCCGACGCGAGGAGCTGACGACAATTTTGATCGCCTAGCCGCCACGATCAACCAGATCCTGGATGGAATCGGTGCCACGCTCGACGAGGTCAAGAGCACCAGCGACAATATCGCCCATGATCTGCGAACACCACTCACCCGCGTTCGCGCCAGTCTCCAGCGCGCCCGGGAGACCGCCTTCACCTACGACGATCTGCGACTCATGGTCGATCGGGCGATCGCCGGCCTGGATCAAACCCTGCGCATCATCACGGCCCTGCTGCGCCTGGGGGAAATCAGCAGCGGCAAACGCCGCGCCACCTTCCGCTCCGTCGATTTGCGGAGCGTCGTCCAAGAGGTTGCCGATTTCTACGAACCCGTCGCCGAGGATAAAGGCTTGTCGTTCGACCTCAGGATTATCGATGTTCCGCCGGCGCATGGCGATCACGACCTTCTCGTCGAAGCGGTCGTCAATCTGATCGACAATGCCGTGAAATTCACCCCCGCCGGCGGATTTGTCCGCCTCAGCCTGGAACTGGCCGATGGCTCCCCGCTGATTCGCGTACAGGACAACGGCCCCGGCATTCCGCCGGAAGAGCGGGCCTTGGTCATGCGGCGGTTCTATCGGTCGAACGCCACCCGCCATGTCCAGGGATGCGGGTTGGGATTAAATCTCGTCGAAGCCATCGCCCATGTCCACGGCTATCGACTGGCGATCCGCGACGGTGCGCCAGGATGCATCGTCGAGTTGACCTGCCGAGCGGACAGCCATCATGTCCGGTGACATGACGCCTTTGACGGCCGTTTCCGCAGCCGCAGGGGAGGTTATTCCCCTGCGGCACGTCGAAATGACAGCCTTTACCGACAGAACAGTCAGCCGCCGAAGGCTATCCAAGTCTTTTAGAGGAGAGGAACAACGAAACGGACGTTGAAGGTATCGCCGCCAACGTCGTTATGAACGAGCAGGTCATGCGTATACTGGGCCTGCACATTGACGCCACCGAACTGATAGCCGACGATCGGACCAGCGCCATAGGCATCGCCAACGGTGCCAGCCGTGCTGACGCCGCCGATCTTGTCACGCTGCAACTGGTTTTGCTGAAAGCCGCCAAGGCCGACCGTCCACTTGTTGATGGTCTTGGTAGCGGTGTAATCGACCGAGAACTGATCGCCGGACTGATAGCTTCCATTGTTCGGCGCGTTGACACTGCTGTTGTCCTTGGTGCTGGTATCGTACTGCATCTGAGCGCTTAGGTTCCAGCCGTCATGCAGCCAGCTGACGCCCAAGCCCGGCTCGAACGTGGTGAAGGCATTGCCAGCGCCAACACCGCCCTCGGGGCGATTTTGCGCATTCTGAGAAGAGCTGGCGTCATTCAGGAAGACGGCGACGCTGCCCTTGACGTGCAAGTCGTAGGGCAGTGCCCACGACATGATCGCCGGAACCAGGATAGTATTGAAGGTGCCGGTATGAGCGGACTGATTGCCGCCCGTCCCGATGCTCGTGTAATCGAAGGGCTGGGCGACGGCAACAGCGTAGTCACCACCCAGGAAGTGCAGGCCGGGGTTCCACAGCACGATCGGAACGTTGACCAAACCATCCAACTTGGTGCTGGTTTCCTTGTTGCTCGCATAGCCTTTGTACGACAGCATATAGTTGTCATCGACAAAGTAAACGCCCTGCGGCGGCAAGGCGCCAGCCGCCAATCCGGTGTCTACACCACGCAGATGATTGTCCCACAACTCCGTGGCACTGGCCTGACCCGCCGCAAAGAACGTACCGACAAGCAGCGCTCCAGCTACAGTCTTCTTCAACATGATTTACACTCCACAGGCATGATTCCCCCAGATTTTTTTTTGGGTACAGGCGATCTGGGGATGCTCGCGTTTTTAGAAATACCCATGCCACATGAAGTGACAAATCACGACGTCCGTCAATTTTTGAAATAGGCAAGGAAATATAAAATAAGTTTTAATGACATAATTGCAACATTTTCTTGCGGTGGCGACGAGGTGTATCTTAGACTGTACTATGCACAATTATTTAGCATCGCAATACTACTGCCGCAGTGCCGAATTGGTTACCTTTCCTCGTCCAGCGGCTGGTTCGCCAAATGGTCGAACATGGCCAGGACGGCCGGCTGTGGCTGGCGGATTGGTGGAATTGCCTGATAGTGCTCCCAGCCGCCGCCCAGGCTTCGGAACACGGCGACGAAGCTTTCCGCCGCCGTCTGCTGGGCCGACACCAACTCGGCGTCCAGGGCGTAGAGCTGGCGTTCGGCATCGACGACATTGAGATAGTCGGTCAGCCCGCGATCATAGCGTTCCGAGGCCAGCGCCACCGCACGCTGCCCCTCGGCTGCCGCGTCCGCCAGCTTCCTGACGCGATCCTGCTGCGCACTAAAGGCGGTAATGGCGGTGTCGACGTCGCGGACGGCGCCGAGGACGGTCTTCTTATAGGTCAAGAGCTGCGCCTGCGCCTTCAGACCGGCGATGTCGACCAAGGCGTCGAGGCTGCCGAAATCAAGCAACGGCCAATAGGCGGACGGCCCCAGCGACCAGATGGAACTGGCGGACTCGACGCCGAAGGCCGGGAATTGCGCGCCGACGCTGCCGCTCAGGGCGATATGAGGAAACAGGTTGGCGGTGGCCACGCCGATGCGCGCTGTCGCCGCCGCCAATTGCCGCTCTTCCTCGCGGATATCCGGTCGCCGCCGGATCAAGTCGAGCGGCAGACCGGGCTCGATGCGCGCCGGCAAGGCAGGAATGGGCGCCGGTTTGGCGAGTTCGGCGGCCATGTCCTCGGGGTAGCGTCCCAGCAGGACGGCGATGGCATCCTGCGCGGCCTCGATCTGCGCGACCAGCGGGGCTACCCTCGATTGCAGCGTCGCCAGTTCCCGCTCGGCAAGCGTCAGGTCCAGAGCGTTGGTCAAGCCGTGCTCGAAACGCAGCTTGACGAAGTCCCGCGATTTTTCAGCGACGGCGACGTTCTGCCGCTGAACCTCCAGCGTTATCTGCAGGCCACGGAGATCGACATAGGCGCGCACCACGTCGGCGATGACATTGACCAGGACAACGTTGCGGGCATCGGCGGCGGCTTGCGTATCGTAGCGGCCGGCTTCGATGGCGCGCCGGTACTGGCCGAACAAGTCCAGATCCCATGCGGCATCGAAGCCGCCAAGCTGGTGAATCTCCTTCATGCTGGAGGTGCTGTCGCCCGACGTCAGAACCGAGGGCACCCGTCCGCGCGTCAGGTCGGAGCCGCTGCCGTTCGCCGCCGCTGCCGCCCCTTCGACTTGGGGAAGCGCCGCTCCCAGCAGGACGATTTCTTGGGTTCTGGCCTCCTGCAAGCGGGTCAGCGCGATTTCGACATCCGGGTTGGCCTTGATGGCCTGATCGACCAGGGCATCCAACTGCGGATCGCCGAGCGAACGCCACCACTGGGTGAGATCGATTGGCGGCATCTGGCCCGCTTCCGCAGCCGAAAAGGAACTGGGACCGGAAAATTTGGGCGCGTGATAATCGGGGCCGACGGCACAGCCCGTCAGGCCGGCGAGCACGGCGATTGCCGCGGTGAGCCGGGCGGCTCGACAAGGCGAGCGGATCATCGTGACGGCTCCGCCGCATTGCCGACGGGACGATCATCCACGCTCGTCACCTGAACCTGATCACCATCGACGATCTGGTTGCTGACGTTGAGCACCACCTTGTCTCCCGGCGCCACCCCGCTGCCCAGTTCGACAACGCTGCCGTCGTCGCGGGCGATGCTGACCGGGACGAAATGCACCTTGTCGCCGGCACCTTCGACCGCCACCTGCGCCCCATCGGCACGAAACACCAGAGCCGAGGCCGGGACCTGCACGCTTCCATTGCCGGGGAGTTGGAACCCCACTTGCACATACATGCCGGGCAACAGCGCCGACTCCGGGTTGGGCAGGTCGATCTCGGCCCGGAAGGTGCGCGCCTGGGAATCAATCGCCTCGGAGGTGCGGGTAACCTTGCCGGCGAAGTGACGGCCTGCCTGATCGCCGACGGTAATCTCGGCGGGCACCCCAACCTTCATCAAATCGCTCGCCGCACTTTGCGGAATATCGACGAAGACGCGGACTGGGTCGGCCTTGACCATCCGATAAAGCGGCGTGGTTTGGGGCGAGCTTCCGGCCGAGACGAGATTGCCGATGTCGATCCGCCGCTCGGTGATGGTCCCGCTATACGGTGCCGTCACCTGCTTGAACTGCTCAAAGGAATTCAGCCGGTCGACCTCGGCCTGATCGACATTGACCTGGGCATGCGCAGCCACAAGTTTGGCCTGGGCGCTTTCGTCCTGCGCCTTCTTGTCTTCACGCTCCTGCTCGGACACCACGCCTTTTGGCGAGTCGCGCCAGCGGGCATAGGTGGTGTTGGCGAAGTGGGCCTCGGCCTCGCGCACCTTGACCTGGGCGTCGGCCGCCCGCAGCTTGGCTTCAGCTGCGGTCAAGGCGGCGTCCAGTTCCGGCGTCTCGATGGTCGCCAGCAACTGCCCCCGCGTCACATGATCGCCGATATCGGCCGACCAGTGGCCGACATAGCCGTTGACCCGGGCATAGATGGTGCTCTCGTACCAAGCGGCGGTTTCACCTGGCAGCACCAGCGGCCGACCCGCCGGACTGGCGCGCACGGTCACCACGTTGACCGGCGGCGGGGCCATCGACGTCACCGCCGCTTCGGCGGCCAGTCCATGCTCGTTGGCCGAGCGGGTGAAATGGGAGACCAACCCGCCTCCCAGCAGAACGACAATCAGCCCCCCGGCGAGGATCAGCAATCGACGCCCGGTTCCCACTTCGAAAGTGCCGACAACACTGCCGTGGCCGGCTGGAAGAGCCATTTCTTCGGCGGGGCGATGCGGTTGCGCCACTGGGCGGAGCGCTGGCACGACAGACGCGCCGAGATCATCATCACGGAGTGGCAAGGGAATCCCTTTCAGAGGAAAGCTGCGGTGCGACGACCGGACGGCGCAGGAGCCGATACAGGACTGGGACGAAGACCAGGGTGGCGAGCGTGGCGAACAGCAGGCCGCCGATGACCGCCCGAGCCAGCGGTGCGTTCTGTTCACCACCTTCGCCAACGCCCAACGCCATCGGGACCATGCCGAGGATCATCGCGCCGGCGGTCATCAGCACTGCGCGCATGCGGGTGTAGCCGGCGGCGGCGGCGGCGGCTTGCGGATCATCGCCGGCCGACATCCGCTGATTGGCGAAGGTGACGACAAGGATGCTGTTGGCGGTGGTCAGGCCAATGCACATCAGCGTGCCCATCAGCGCCGGGACGCTCAGGGGCGTGCCGGTCAGGTAAAGCATCCACATGACACCGCTCAAGGCGAACGGCACCGCCGCCAGCACGATCACCGGATCGAGCCAGCTCTGGAAGTTGATAACCAGGAAGAGGTAGACAAGGACAACCGCCAACGCCATGCCGGAAAACAGTCCCGCATAGCTTTCGGTCATCGTATCGACCTGCCCGCTCAGGGAAATTTTGATCGCCTTCGCCGCATCAGGCTGATCAGCGGCGATGACCTTGCGGATGTCCGCCGCTACCGAAGCCAAATCACGCCCTTGGACATCCGCATCGACGTCGAAGACCGGGCGAATGTTGAGTTGGGAGGTGACCATCGGCGTGGTGCCGCGCCCAAATTTGGCGACGTTCATCAGCAGTTCAGCTTGCGCGCCGGCCCGTCCTCCGGTGACCGGCATGGTCCACAGGTCATGGGCGGTGTCGATCTTGTAGGTCGGCATCTGCACGACCAGCGGATAGCTGACGCGATTTTTCGGATCGACCCAGAAATTGGGCGCCGTCTGCGCACTGCCGTTGGTCGTCGTCAGCACATTGCCGGCGGTCGCCCGCTGGTCCAGGCCAAGTTGGGCGGCCAGCGTCCGATCGACATCGATGCCGATCGTCGGAGCGTCGGGAACCTGGAAGACGTGGGAATCGACGACGCCGCCCACCGTCTTGATGTCGCGCGCCAGCTTGGACGCCAGGGTATAGGCCTCCCGGTTGTTGGGACCGGAGACACGAATATCGATGGGGGCCGGCTGGCCGAAGTTCAGAACCTGATCGACGATGTCGGCCGGCTGAAAGAAGAACTGCAGTTGGGCGAAACGTCGGGGAAGCTCGCGGCGCAATTGAGCGACCAGACCGGCGGTCGGGGCATGTTTCTCGTCGAGCGAGATGAGGATTTCACCATCCATCGGCCCGATGGTCGCCGAATCGCTGAGGGCGATGTTCATCCCGCTATAGGGCAGCCCGATATTGTCGAGGATGGTGTCGATTTGATCATTGCCGACAATCTGGCGGATCGCCTGTTCGACTTCGCCGAAATAGACCTGCGTCTGCTCGATTCGCGTACCGGGCGGGGCGCGCACATGCAGGCGCATCTGCCCAGCGTCCACCTGGGGGAAGAAATCGCGGCCCAAATTGGGAAACAGCGCCAGGGAGACGATCATTAGCCCGAAGAAAAAACCGACGGCGACGACCGGCCGGAACAGCGCCCAGGCCAAGGCGTTGCGATAGCCTTCGCGAAAGCGTTCGAAGCCATCGAGGAAACCGTAATGAATGGCCATCAGCGGATGACGTGACGGGCTGCCGCTGCCGCCATGATGGGCGGAGCGCATGAGGAACCTGAACAGCACCGGGACCAGGGTGAAGGACAGCCCGAGGCTGGCAATCAGCGAGAGGATGACCGACAGTGACAACGGCGAGAACAGATACTTGGCCGTCCCCTCAAGAAGGAATACTGGCACAAAGACAATGCAGATGCACAGTGTCGCCAGCGAGGTGGGGACACCGACTTCGCCGGCGCCGTCGATGATCGCCGCGCCAAGTGGTTTCCCCAGTCCCAGATGCCGTTCAATATTTTCGATGACGACGGTGCCGTTGTCCACCAGGATGCCGACAGCCAAGGCGAAGCCGCCCAGCGTCATGGTGTTCAGGGTCTGCCCACCGACATACATGAACAACAAGGCGGTGACGATCGACAGCGGAATGGAGGCCAGAATAATGAGCGTCAGCCGCCAGTTGCCGAGGAACAGCAGAATCATCAGCGCCGTCAGCCCGGCCGCCATCATCCCGCCCATCTTCACGCTGTCGAGCGACGCCTTGACGAACACCGACTGGTCGAACAGCGCCTTGACGGCGACGCCCTTGGGAATAACCTTCTCGATGTCGGGCAGCGCCTGGCGGATGCCGTCTATCACCGCCAAGGTGGAGACGCCGCCGCTCTTGCGGATGGTAATCAGGGCGCCGGGGCGGCCATCGACGGCGACGGAGTTGGTCTGCACCTGATAGCCGTCATGCACATGGGCGACGTCGCTCATGAACACCGTCTTGCCGTTCACCTGCTTGATCGGAAAGGCGTTGATCTCCTGGAGAGCATCCGGGCTGTTGTTCATCTGCAGGGAATAATCCTTGGAGCCGATCTTGACGTCGCCGGCCGGCAGGATGACGTTCTGGTTGACCAGCGCCTGAGTAACGTCGGCTGGCGACAATCCTCGAGCGTTGAGCGCCTTTTGGTCGAGGTCCGCCATGATCACCCGCGGCTTGCCGCCATAGGGCTGCGGCACGTCGGCGCCATGCACCACCGCCAAACTGGGACGGATGATGTTCTGGCCGATGTCGTTGAGCTGGGTGTCGGGCAAGGCCTTGCTGGACAGGCTGAGCTGAATGATCGGCACGTCGGTGGCGCTATAGCGCAGCACCAACGGCGGTGTGATGCCCGGCGGCAGGTATTTCAGGACCACCAGCGCGCTGCTGGCCAATTGCGACACCGCACGGCTGACGTCGGCGCCCTCATGCAGATAGATTTTCTCGACGCCGACCCCCTGATAGGACGTCGCCTCGATCCGTGAGATGT
>DATGZW010000176.1:0-2250 GCA_035297005.1 Patescibacteria group bacterium | reverse complement strand
GCGCGCTGCCGGGCATGGTCGCCCAGCCGTCGTCGCGGTCCAGGCACAGATGCGCCTCGGCGGCGAAGCGCCCGGCCAGCATCGTTTCGGTCAACACCAGACGCGGGGCGCAATCGGCCAGCATCGCCGCCAGCCGCTCGTCGGGATTGGCCGGATCGAGCGGCACATAGACTCCGCCAGCCTTCAAGATGCCCAGCATTCCCACCGCCAGTTGCGGGCCGCGCCCGACGCAGAGCGCCACCGCCTCCTCGCGGCGCAGCCCCAGACCGAGAAGCCGATGCGCCACTTGATTGGCGGCGCGGTCGAGACCGGCATAATCGAAGCCGTTCACCGCCTCGGCCTGTGGAGTCCGCGCCGCCTGCGCCTCGAACAAGGCCACCAGCGTCACCGCGTCGGGAACCGCGCCATCGCTGGCATTCCACTGCACCTGTTGCCGCCGCTCGGCCTCGCTCAACAGCGGCAACATCGCCATCGGCTTGTCCGGACCAGCCACCATTCCCGACAGCAGCATGTGCAGATGTCCGGCCAGCCGTTCGATGGTGGCGCGGTCGAACAGCCCGGCATCGTAGTCCAGCCCGCCAATCAAGCCATCGGCGGTTTCCCGTAAAGTCAGGCCAAGGTCGAACTTCGCCGCCGCATTGACCGCCGAGACCTCCTCGACGGCCACACCCGGCAATTCCACAGGGCTGTCCGGCCCGTTCCACACCGCCAGCATGGCCTGAAACAGCGGGTTGACGCCCATTTGACGCTCCGGCTGCACGGCCTCGACGATGCGCTCGAACGGCAGGTCTTGATGGGCGAAAGCCGATAGCGCCGCTTCCCGCGCCCGCACCAGCAAATCCTGCACGGTGGGATTGCCGTCCAGGCGGATGCGCAAGGCCACGGTGTTGACGAACAGGCCGATCAGCCCTTCGATCTCGACCCGCGAGCGCCCGGCGACCGGCGTACCCACAACCACCTCGTTCTGTCCGCTCCAGCGCCCCAACACCGTCGCTAGGGCTGCCGCCAGCAGCATGAACAGCGTGGCGTCGTGGCGTTGCGCCAAAGTCCGCAATTGGGCATGCAGCTCCGGCCCCAGCCGCAGCGGAACTGTCGCCGCGACCGCCGCCGCCATACCGCGCGCACGGTCGGTGGGCAGCGTCAGCACCGCCGGAGATCCCTCCAGCGCCGCGCGCCAATAGGGCATGTCGCGCGCCTCCAGGGCGGCGGCGCCGGCCCGCTGCCACAGCGCGTAGTCAGGATATTGCAACGGCAGCGGCGGTAAGTCCTCGCCGCGATAAAGCGCCAACAGCTCACTTTGCAGCAGCCCCATCGACCAGCCATCGGCGGCAATATGATGCACCACCACCGCCAGCACCCAGTCGTCCACATCGATGCGCAGCAGGCTGGCG
Source organism: Patescibacteria group bacterium (assembly GCA_035297005.1). Lineage (GTDB taxonomy): Bacteria > Pseudomonadota > Alphaproteobacteria > Rhodospirillales > Magnetospirillaceae > DATGZW01. Next base: position 859 of record DATGZW010000176.1, on the reverse strand, counting down.
CGGATCGGCAGATCGCTCGCCAGATCGAAGCGCCGCCCCGCCTGCTCCGCCAGCCATTCCGGCAACAATGCGGCGGCAAGGTCATGCTGCTCGACGGTGAAATCCTCGGGCGGGCGCACCGACTGCACCGGCTCGCCGGCCTGGGCGGGGAACAGCGTGCGCAACGCCTGATGCCGCGCCACCACCGCCCGCAGCGCCGCCACCAAAGCCTCGGCGTCGAGCCGCCCCTGCAAGCGCAGGGCCAGGGGAATGTTGTAGGCCGCCCCGCCCGATTCCAATTGATCGAGGAACCATAGGCGGCTTTGGGCGAAACTCAGCGGCAGCAAGGCGGGACGGATCTGCGGCTGGATGGCCGCGTCGGCCACGCTCGCGCCGCCCAGCGCCGCCGCCAATCCGGCGACGGAGGGATGTTCGAAGATCAGCCGCAGCGGCATTTCCATCCCCAACCCCGAGCGGATGCGCGCGGCAAGGCGCACCGCCAGCAGCGAATGGCCGCCCAGGGCGAAGAAGTTGTCGTCGACACCGACGCGGGCGACGCCCAGCACGGCAGCGAAAGCCTCGGCCAGCCGTCGTTCGTGCGAGTTGCGTGGGGGCCGGTAGCCTTGCGCCTCGGCGGCCCGCCGCAACGGGACCGGCAGGCTTTTGCGGTCAAGCTTGCCGTTGGCGTTGAGCGGCATCCCCGCCAGCGTCACGAAGGCGGCAGGGATCATGTAATCCGGCAGATTCTGGCCAAGGAAGCGGCGCAGCATTTTGGGCGACGGCAGCGGCTCTCCCGGGCGCGCCACCAAATACGCCGCCAGGAACGGTTAGCGCTCCTCGGCGCGCAGCAGCACCGCCGCCTGCGCAATCTGAGGGTGCA
>DATGZW010000175.1:0-11846 GCA_035297005.1 Patescibacteria group bacterium | reverse complement strand
GCTTTATAACAGTGTTAAATGTTGCTTGACCTGTGCCTCAGCCACGACCAATCTGTGACCGTTATGTAACATGTGTATATAACGCGGGGCCGTCCCTCCCGAGGGCGGTCTGACGTGGAGCGGGAGCTGAAAACCATGGTGAAGCACGCGCCGGAACCGACGACTCGGTGTTTAGGTCGGGGGGACAATGCCGGCATAAGGCCGGTGCCAAGATCCGGTGGCATGGGCCGCCAAGTGATCTCGGAATGGCCGCCACGTGCGCCTATGCGCCCCATCCTGCCTGAAGCGGCCCGCGCTGGACATCTGGAAAAGCTGAAAATGTACGAGTTCACCGATTGCGAATCCGGTGAGTGCCGCGTCAACGTGCTGCCTTTTCTCTATCAAATGAGCCAGGTCATCACCGAAAGCGAGAACCTGTCGCACACCTTGCAGATTATCCTCAAGGTGATGGAACAGCGGATGAAGATCATTCGCGGCATGGTCAGTCTCTATCATCGCCAGTCGGGTAAGATATTCATCCACGAAAGCTTCGGCTTGTCGGAAGAGGAAAAGGCGCGCGGCGTCTATTCCATCGGCGAAGGCATTACTGGAGCCGTGGTCGAATCCGGCAAGACCATGGTGGTGTCGCAACTGCGCGACGAGCCGAATTTCCTCAACCGGACTGGCAGCCGGCATGGCGGCACCGACATGAACGTGTCGTTCATTTGTGTGCCGATCCTCTATGGCCGGCGGGTGCTGGGTACCATCAGCGCCGAGCGGATCTATGACAATGGCCGGTTGCTGAAGCAGGATGTCGAGCTTCTGTGCACCATCGCCTCGATGGTCGCCCCGGCGGTCGAGTTGTACCTGCTGGAAAACATCGACAAGGTGCATTGGGAAAACGAGAACAAGCGCCTGCAAAACGCCCTGAAGGAAAAGTTCCGGCCGTCGAACATCATCGGCAGTTCCAAGCCGATGTTGGAAGTCTACGACCTGATCCAGAAGATTTCCGCCACCAAGACCACGGTTCTGGTGTTGGGCGAAAGCGGTGTCGGCAAGGAACTGGTGGCCAACGCCATCCATTACAACAGCCCCTTCGCCGACGGTCCCTTCGTCAAATTCAACTGCGCCGCTTTGCCGGAAAATATCATCGAAAGCGAGCTGTTCGGGCATGAAAAGGGCTCGTTCACCGGCGCCGCCAATTTTCGCAAGGGTCGTTTCGAGATCGCCGACGGCGGCACCATCTTCCTTGACGAGGTCGGCGAGCTGACCCTGTCGATGCAGGCTAAGCTGCTGCGGGTGTTGCAGGAAAAGACCTTCGAGCGGGTCGGCGGCAACAAGCCGGTCAAGGTTGATCTGCGCATCATCACGGCGACCAACCGCAACCTGATCGAGATGGTCGAGAAGGGCGAGTTCCGCGAGGATCTTTACTACCGCCTGAACGTCTTCCCCATCACCATCCCGCCTTTGCGCGAACGCGGCAGCGATGTCGTCACCCTGGCCGACCATTTCGTCGCCCACTTCGCCGGCGAGTCCGGTAAAGAGGTCAAGCGCATCTCGACGCCGGCCCTCAACATGCTGATGACCTATCACTGGCCCGGCAATGTGCGCGAGCTGGAAAACGTCATGGAACGCGCCGTCATCCTCTCCGACGATGGGGTCATCCACGGCTACAACCTGCCGCCGTCGCTGCAAACCTCGGTCGAAACCGGCACCGCATTCGGTTGCAGTCTGGACGCCAAGCTGCAAGCCGTCGAATACGAGATGATCGTCGAAGCGCTGAAGACTCACAAAGGCAACATGACCGAAGCGGCGCGTGAACTGGGCCTGACCCGCCGCATCATGGGTCTGCGTATGACCAAATACGAAATCAGCTACAAACCCTATCGTTCCGAAGCCTGACACACATTGCTGGAGGTGATCCCCCCATGTCCGTAGACTCCGCCAAGACTTACATCAATCGCATGCGCGAAGACGACGCCTTCCGCAAGACCATCAACGACTGCATCGATGAGGACGCCAACTGGGCGTTCATCAAGACGCAAGATTTTGAATTCACCGTGGAAGAGTTCAAGAAGGCCCAGGACGAGATCTACAAGGAACACGGGATCACGCCGCTTTAGCGGCTGCGCATATTGGGCTTCCGCCCAAACCTGCCTGGGGCGATGCTCCAGACACCCTTGGTTGTTGAAGGAGGGCGATACGTTTGATTGGAAGGAACGTATTACCGTCATGGCCGGACTTGTTCCGGCCATCCACGCGGCTCAGCCTGTACAAAAGTTAAAGCATTATATGCAGCCTTTATGGCGTGGATACCCGCGACAAGCGCGGGTATGACGGTGTTTTACTTTGATATAAAAAATAATAAGGAGGTTCGGAGGTCTCCTCCGAGCGGCATGGGCAGCCGCCCATTCGCGCCAGCGAAACCTCCGCCCCCGCTCAATTCGCCGGAATGACCCGCACCGGCTCCCCCAAAACCTCCATCAACTGCCGCCGCACGCCGCCCAAGGTATGCGCGGCCATGCTGCAACTGACGCAGGCGCCGCTCAGCTTGACCTTGATGCGGTCGCCTTCGACCGCGATCAGTTCGATATCGCCGCCATCCTGCTGCAAGGCGGGGCGGGCGGCTTGGATGGTGGCGGCGATGATGTCCAGACGCTGCGGCTCGGGGGTGGTCATGCTGGGATCTCCGTGACGGTCAAAGATGGGGGCGGGCGTCGACATTGGCGCGGTTGCGTTGCAGACTTTGGTTGTCTTCGCGCAGATATAGTTCGCAAAAAGACGCGGCGGAGCGGCTCAATCCATCCAGCGGATCGGTGGCGGCGCGTTGCTTCAGCACCACCCATTTGCGATAGCTGACCGAGGCCAGATGGCGGCGGAAATCGGCATGGTCGATGCGTCCGGTCGAGCCCAATGACGCCAAATCCGGCTCGTTGGCGTGGACGTGGTCAAGCCGGTCGCGCACCGCCGAGAACGAGGAATGGCCGGTGTCGTTGTTTTCGACCTGGGCCAGCGAGTTCAGGTGCAGGCCGAGCGACGGATGCTGAAAATAATCCGCCAACAGCCGGCACTCCCGCGCCGTGCCGCAGAAATCGGCGGGGGCGCGCGGGGCGAAGCACAGCACCGTGCCGTGATCCTCGATGCGCGGCAGCAGGGCCTCCAGGAAATTGCGGCACTCGATCCAGGCGGTATCCAGCGGCAGACTGCCGCGATCCAAACCGTTGCCAAGGATCAAGCTGCGCCCGCCCAAGTCACGGCACAGCGCCGACAGCCGCACCAGCTCGTCAGCGGTGCGGTGTGCCGTTTCTCTACCGGCCAACAGGCTGAATTCCGGACGGTTGGCCAACAGCATATCCAGCCCGACGATGTCCAGATAGGCGTTCTCGGCGGCGTAGCGATAGGCGGTAACCTCGCGGCTGCTGGCGCTGTCGGCCCAGGTGTGGTCTGGCGCCACCTCCAGCCCGGTCAGCCCCATCTGGCGCAGGCGCGGCAGTAGATGGGCATGGTTGCGGGCCGGCAAGGCGAGGTTGGATACGGCGAGTTTCATGGGAACTCCAACGGCAAAAAAAGGCGGCGTCAGTCGACCAAGGTGAGTAGTGGGCGGCGGCTTTCGCTTGGTCCGCTATCGGCTGCCGGGGCGGCGGTGTTCGCCTTGGCCAGCGCCGCATCGACCCAGCCCAGCGCGCCGGGATGGCACAGCGCCAGACTGACTTCGTTGAGCAAATCCATGATCTCGTGCCCGGCCTCGACGATGATCGGCTGCACCCCGGCCTTCATCAGGCGCTTGATCGACGAGGTGCCGATGGCGGCGGCGTAGACCGCCGCGCAGTCCTGAACGAAGTCGAGCTTGGCCAGCACCTTGTCGGGCTCGGGTTGGCTGGGGTCGACGGGGGGCGCGGCTTCGACGACTGGTGCGGGTGCCGCGTCGGCGGCCGCACCCTTGTCCTTGTTCTCGCCCTTGAGCACGGCGCGCACGAACTGGCCGACGCTGACCAGATCGGCGACGCCCGGCGAGACGTCATAGATGACCAGGCTCTCGCTGCCGCCGAAATGAAGATTCACATGGACTTGGTCGGTGGAGGCAAAGGCGATCTTGAGCATGCGGGGCACCTTCTCCGGTCAATGGGACGGACCAGAGATAGAGAGCAAGTCTCGGGCCAGTTTGCCGGCGGCGGGGCAGGGCGTGGGTTCCCGTCGATATCCGGGGCTGGCCGCGCCCGGCTTCCGCACGCTCCAGAACTTTCCCAAGGGAAACGTACCGTTTTGAACGATGAGCCGCCGTTCGCCGTACCGCGCGCAGCGGCGGCGTTTTTGGCGGGAATGCAGGGGCACGGGGGTGGAAAGGTGCGGGAAACCGGGGGGAATCGAAGCTGGCACGCTTCCTGCAATTTCAACAACACGACATTCGCATCAAGCAATCAAGCCGAGCCTTGGCGGTAAAGTTCGGACTCAAGCGAGGAGATACAATAGATGCCTATGATATTGTTGGACTGCGATACGGACATTCCGGAGCGCCAGAAGCACGTTTATCTGAAGGCGCCGGGCGAAGATACTCGGGAACACCTTCCGCTGTCGAACGCGGCGACTATTCCTGGCACCTTGTCCGAGCGCGGTTGCGCGTTCTGCGGCGCCAAGCTGGTCATCGGCGGCGTCCTCAAGGACACCATCCAGATGATCCATGGCCCCCTGGGCTGCGCCTATGACACCTGGCACACCAAGCGCTATCCGACCGACACCGGCCACTTCAACATGAAGTACGTGTGGTCGACGGATATGAAGGAAAGCCACATCGTCTTTGGCGGCGAGAAACGCCTGGAAAAGAGCATCAACGAAGCCTTCGACGAAATGCCGACCATCAAGCGTATGTTCGTCTACACCACCTGCCCGACCGCGCTGATCGGCGACGACGTCAAGGCGGTGGCGAAGAAGGTGATGGCCGAGCGTCCCGACGTCGACATCTTCACCGTCGAATGCCCCGGTTTCTCGGGCGTCAGCCAGTCCAAGGGCCACCATGTCCTGAACATCGGCTGGGTGAACGAAAAAGTCGGCACTGTCGAACCGGAAATCACCAGCCCCTACACGATGAACTTCATCGGTGACTTCAACATCCAGGGCGATACTCAGCTGCTCCAGACCTACTGGGACCGGCTGGGCATCCAGGTCATCGCCCACTTCACCGGTAACGCCAATTACGACGATCTGCGCGGCATGCACAAGGCCCAGTTGAACGTCGTCAACTGCGCCCGCTCGACCGGCTATATCGCCAACGAGCTGAAGAAGCAGTACGGCATTCCCCGTCTGGATATCGACTCCTGGGGCTTCAACTACATGGCTGAAGGCATCCGCAAGATCGGCACCTTCTTCGGCATCGAAGACCGCACCGAGGCGTTGATCGCCGAGGAATACGCCAAGTGGAAGCCCGAGCTGGATTGGTTCAAAGAGCGCTTGAAGGGCAAGAAGGTCGCGATTTGGACCGGCGGCCCGCGTCTGTGGCACTGGACCAAGTCTTTGGAAGACGATCTGGGCGTGGAAGTGGTGGCGATGTCGTCGAAGTTCGGTCACGAGGAAGACTTCGAGAAAGTCATCGCCCGTGGCCGTGACGGCACCTATTACATCGATGACGGCAATGAGCTTGAGTTCTTCGAGATCATCGATCTGGTCAAGCCCGACGTCATCTTCACCGGCCCCCGCGTCGGCGAGTTGGTCAAGAAGCTGCACATTCCCTATGTGAACGGCCACGGCTACCACAACGGCCCCTATATGGGCTTCGAAGGCTTCGTGAATTTGGCGCGCGATATGTACAACGCCGCCTTTAATCCCCTCACCAAGCTCGCCGGCATCGACATTCGCGGCGACAAGCAGATTGCGGTCAAGGAGGCAGCAGAATGACCAGCCAAGTTGATGAATTGTACGGTTATGTCCAAGAGCGTTGCTTGTGGCAGTTCGCTTCGCGCACCTGGGACCGCAACGAAAACATCGAAGGCGTCATCGGTAAGGCCATCGATATCCTGACCGAGAAGGAACTGACGCTGGACACGCCGCAAGACCGGCTGTTCTACGCCGACGCCAAGGTCATGGTTGCCGATTTCCGCACGCGCTTCGAGTGGATCAACTCGGTCGGCCCGGCTCAAGCCCGCGATTTGCTGCATAGCTTGCGGGACCGCCTGATCGACATCGCGATCACTCAGTCGAAGAACCGGGAACTCAACCACTCCCTCTACTAGGCCATCCAGCATCGGCGCGGCCGCCCTTCGGGGCGGTCGTCTGCCCCAGAATTTGAGAGGAAGACCATGGGCTGCGAAATCACGAAAAAAGACCGGGCTGGTATCATCAACCCGATGTACGACTGCCAGCCGGCTGGCGCGCAGTATGCCGGCATCGGCATCAAGGATTGCATTCCGCTGGTTCACGGCGGCCAGGGGTGCAGCATGTTCGTGCGCCTGCTGCTGGCTCAGCATTTCAAAGAGAATTTCGACATCGCTTCGACCTCGCTGCACGAGGAATCGGCGGTGTTCGGCGGATCCAGCCGTCTTGAAGAAGGTGTGATGGTGCTGGCTCGGCGTTATCCGAACCTGCGCGTCATCACCATCATCACCACCTGCTCGACCGAAGTCATCGGCGATGACATCGAAGGCTCGATCAACGCCTGCCAGAAGCTGCTGCGCGCCGAATTCCCCGACCGCAAAATCCATCTGGTGCCGGTGCATACGCCCAGCTTCAAGGGCAGCCACGTCAGCGGCTATGACGAGGCGATGAAGGCGACCATCAAGACCATCGCCACCCACAAGGGCAAGCCGACCGGCAAGCTGAACGTCTTCCCTGGCTGGGTCAATCCGGGTGACGTCGTTCTGCTGAAGCATTATCTCAAGGAAATGGACGTCGACGCCGCGATCCTGTGTGACACCGAGGATTTCGACTCGCCGATGTTGCCGGACAAGTCCATCCACACGCATGGCCGCACCACCGTTGAAGACATCATGCACACCGCCAGCGCCGTCGGTTCGATCGCCCTGGCCCGCTACGAAGGCGCCAGCTCGGCCCAGTATCTGCAAGATGAATTCGCGGTTCCGGCCATCGTCAGCCCGACCCCCTATGGCATCAAGAATACCGATGCCATGCTGCAGAACATCGCCAAGCTGACCGGCAAGGAAATCCCCGAATCGCTGGTCAAGGAACGCGGCGTCGCCTTGGACGCGTTGGCCGATTTGGCCCACATGTTCTTCGCCAACAAGAAGGTCGCCATTTTCGGTCACCCGGATCTGGTCATCGGCCTGGCCGAGTTCTGCTTGGAGATTGAACTCCAGCCCGTGCTGCTGCTGCTCGGCGACGACAACAGCAAGTACAAGAAGGACTCGCGCATTCTTGACATGCAGAAGTCGGTCAGCTTCGACATGGAAGTCGTCTGCAATGCCGATTTGTGGGATCTGGAAAAGCGGATCAAGAACAAGGAAGTCGAAATCGACCTGATCATGGGGCATTCCAAGGGCCGCTACGTCGCCATGGATGCCAACATTCCCATGGTCCGCGTTGGTTTCCCGACCTTTGACCGCGCCGGCCTGTATCGCCACCCGACCATCGGCTATCAGGGCGCGATGGAACTGGGCGAGAGCATCGCCAACGCTATCTTCACCCACATGGAATACACCAAGAACAAGGAATGGCTCTTGAACACTTGGTAAGTATTACCGTGACGGGCAGTTCGGCTAATGGAGGGCCGGGCTGCCCGGCGGGCTGGCATGCGACGTGGACGAATGGGGGAAGCATGAACCTATTGAGCGATGTGATCGCTGATTTTCAGGCCCGTTTCGGGCACCGCTGGTCCTTGCCCGAATATCGTCAGATCGAGCTTTACACCAAGAAAAAGAAGATGGGCATTGCCGCTGCCGACTCGGCTGGCGTGTCTTTGCCGGGCACGCTGAGCACCAGCGTCGCCACCCTGTTGCTGGAAGACTTCATCCAATCGCGTAGTCCGTCCTTCGAGGGCAAGACCAGTTGGGAACGCTATCTGGCGTTTCCGCGCGACAACACCATCGACAAGCTGGTCGCCGAGGTCTACCGCATCCTTCGCGTCTTCCGCGCCGGCGTCGTTCAGCAGAACGGCAAGGTCGAGGTCAATAACGGCGTGATCAAGGCGACCTGCACCCTGAACCGTACGGCGCTGACCATCAGCCTGACCGAGGTGGGGCTCAGCCTGCTGGAATCTTTCGTCTATTACTACTTGCAGGCGGCGCAGCAACCTTATAGTGACGCCTATGTCGAAGCCATGTTGATGCAGTACTATACCGATATCGTCGCCGAGATTAAGGGCTTCGCCGACGAAGATCGCGTGCTGTATCAGTTCCGCAAGAAATTCGAATTCAATCGGCATTTTCGCTTTGACTGTGAAAATTCTATTTTCACCGATCATGGTGAACATTATTCGGTCGATATCGGGAAGTTCCACGAGGATGGCATTCGCTATCCGATCGATTTTTTTGTTGTTGCCGATGGCGCCCTGCACATCATCCCGGTCGAGGCGCTGACCAATAAGACGCTGCCGGTGGCCGAACTGGCGAAATGGCGGGCGCGCGTCGAGGCGGACAACGTCCTGCCGCCACATTTCCGCATGCGCTTCGCCCATGTGCCGGTGGTGTCCGGCTACCCGATGACCTGACGCGTGCCGATACGAAACAAGGACAAACCCGAACCTTAAACTCGTCATGGCCGGACTTGTTCCGGCCATCCACGCCGGGCAATCCGTCGGTCGTCGGAGATATCGACTGAGGCGGCTGCCGCGGGGATACCCGGCACAAGGCCGGGCATGACGGGAAAAGGGGGCACTCGAACGCAGGAGGACCGACATGACCGAGATTGGACATCTGAAAATCGCCATCACCACCAACGACCTGACCCAGGTCGATGCCGATTTCATCAGCGCCAAGCAGATGGTGTTCTATGACGTGACCTATGACAGCTCGGAGTTTCTTGACTGCGTGCAGTTCGGCATGGTCAAGCGCGGCGTCGATGGCAAGGGCCCCGGCGGCGGCACCGGATGCTCGAATGCCGATACCGACGAGGCGCCCAACTTGGATCGCATCGGCGCCATGGTCGAAGCGCTGGACGGCTGCGCGGTGCTGTTCACCCGCGGTCTCAGCGATCCGCAGGCGGTGCGGGTGAAGAATGCCGGAGTGTTCCCGGTCAAGATGGAACGCTCGCGGTCGATCCCCGAGGTGGTGGCCCATTTGCAGGGCATGCTCAACAAGAACCCGCCGCTGTGGCTGCGCCGGGCGATGCGGGACTCTGCGCCCGACACCGAATATCTGCTTGAAGCCACCGCCTGAGGCCATCCCCGTTCACAGCCGCCGCGTCCTTCTGGGGCGCGGCGGCTGTTGTCGTTCAAGCCTCGGCGGATTTCTGCTCGACCAGTTCGATCTTGTAGCCGTCGGGGTCTTCGATGAAGGCGATGACGTTCTCGTGATGCTTCTGCGATTTCGGCGGACGCGGCATGGGGACATTCTCGGCGGTCAAGCCGTCGCACAGGCGGAAGATGTCCGAAACCCCAATGGCGACATGGCCAAAGGCAGAACCCTGCTCATAGGGTTCTTCCTGGTTCCAGTTGAATACCAGCTCGATGGCCATGTGCTCGGGTTCTTCGCCATAGCCGACATAGGCCTGGGTGAACTGGTTCTTCAAATGATCCTTGCGGAACAGCAGCCGCATGCCAAGAAGGCGTGTGTAGAAATCGATGGATCGTTCCATGTCCTGCACCCGCAACATCGTGTGCAGGACTCGGAAGTCGCTCGTGCTCATCTGTTTTTCTCCACCTGGGACGGCCGGTTATCTTGCTGTGGATGCAGCAAGCTCCATGCCAGCGGTCGCATTCCCCGCCGCCCGCCATGCGCGGCTCCGGCCTGCGTACGCTGGTGTACTAACCTCGCGGCAAGCGTACCGAAGCGTATGAAAGCGGCGGCGGAAATGGCGCTTTTCCAAGGCTGACCGGCTGGCATAGCGCTTGCGATGTGGCTTTCCGTGATCAGGGAGAGCCGCATGAAGCCGAACGAGATCCAGGCGCTGCTGAACGAACCGGCCTGCGCCCATAACAAGAAGTCCAAATCCGGCTGCGCCAAACCGCAACCCGGTGCGACCCAGGGCGGCTGTGCTTTCGATGGAGCGCGCAACGCGTTGCTGCCGATCGCCGACGTCGCCCATATCGTGCATGGCCCGATCGGCTGCGCCGGCAGTTCGTGGGACGGGCGCGGCACCCGGTCGTCTGGGCCGACGCTGTTCCGCATCGGCATGACCACCGACCTGACCGACATGGACGTCATCATGGGACGCGGCGAAAAGCGCCTGTTCCGCGCCATCAAGCAGGCGGTGGAGGCCTATCATCCGGCGGCGGTGTTCGTGTACACCACCTGCGTTCCTGCGCTGCATGGCGACGATGTCGGCGCGGTAACCAAAGCCGCCGCCGAGCGCTGGGGCTTGCCGGTCATTCCCGTCGATTGCGCCGGCTTTTATGGCAACAAGAACCTGGGTAACCGCATCGCCGCCGATGTCGTGGTCAAGCATGTGATCGGCACCCGCGAGCCCGATCCGGTGCCCGCTATCGCCCAGCGCCCCGGCATCGTCACCCATGACGTCAACCTTATCGGCGAATGGAATGTCGGCGGCGAGTTCTGGAACGTCGCACCCCTGTTCGATGAATTGGGCCTGCGCATCCTCTGCACCTTGTCCGGCGATTCACGCTTCCGCGAGGTGCAGACCATGCATCGCGCCGAAGCCAACATGGTGGTTTGCTCCAAGGCCATGCTGAGCGTCGCCCGCGCGCTATACGACAGCCACGGCACACCGTTCTTCGAAGGTAGCTTCTACGGCGTCGAGGACACCTCGGCGGCCTTGCGCGGTTTCGCCCGGTTGCTCAATGATCCCGACCTGACAGCCCGCACCGAAGCGCTGATCGTCCGCGAGGAAGCCAAGGTCGATGCGGCCTTGGCCTCGGCGCGGGAGAAACTGCGCGGCAAGCGGGTGCTGATTTTCACCGGCGGTTACAAGTCGTGGTCAATCGTCTCGGCGATGCAGGATTTGGGCATGGTGGTGGTCGCCACCGGTACCGAAAAATCCACCGAGGAAGACAAGGCCCGCATCCTGGCGCTGATGGGGCCGGAAGCGCGGATGATTGCCGATAACGACCAGACGGCGCTGTTGAAGACCTTCGACGAATGCAACGCCGACATCCTGATTGCCGGCGACCGCTACATCTACCCGACCTTGAAGTCGCGTCTGCCGTTCCTCGACATCGATCATGTGCGCGACATCGGCTATGCCGGCTATGTCGGCATGGTCGAGTTGGCACAGCGGCTGGCCTGTTCGATCAGAAATCCGGTGTGGCGTCAGGTCATGCAGCCCTCACCTTGGGCGGCGCGGACCCAGCAAGGAGCCAAAAATGGCTGAGATCGTTCTTCCGACCAAGGCGCTGGCGGTCAATCCGCTGAAGGTCAGCCAACCGATGGGGGCCTCGCTGGCCTTTCTCGGCCTGGCCCGCACCATGCCGCTGGAGCACGGCGCGCGCGGCTGCACCTCGTTCAACAAGCTGTTCTTCATGCGCCATTTCCGCGAGCCCATCGCCCTGCAAACCACGGCGATGGATCAGGTGACCACCGTCATCGGCTCGGACGACAACGTGGTCGAGGCGCTGCGGACCATTGCCGAGAAGAACCAGCCGGACATCGTCGGCCTCATCACCACCGGTCTGTCAGAGACCCAGGGCGCCGACATTCACCGCACCATCAAGGACTTCCGCGCCGCCTATCCGCAGCATGCGGCCATGTCGGTGGTGCCGGTGAACGCCACCGACACCCTGGGTTGCCTGGAAACCGGCTTCGCCCGCG
>DATGZW010000174.1:0-4737 GCA_035297005.1 Patescibacteria group bacterium | reverse complement strand
TGCGAGGATGCGGTCAGGATCAAATCGCCCAAGCCCGATAAACCCATGCAGGTTTCCGGGCGTCCGCCCTTGGCCACCGACAGGCGCATCAGTTCGGCCAGACCACGGGTGATCAGCGCGGCGCGGGCGTTGTCGCCCAAGCCGCGCCCTTCAACGACGCCGCAGGCGATGGCCAGCACGTTCTTGACCGCGCCGCCGATCTCGGCGCCGATGACGTCGTCGGTCAGATAGGGGCGGAAGCTGGGGGTGCCGATGGCCTCGACCAGACGCTGGCCCAAGGCGGGGTCGGCGCAGGCGAGGGTGATCGCGGTGGGCAGGCCGCGCGCCACTTCGATGGCGAAGGTCGGGCCGGACAGCACCGCCAGCGGAGCGTCGGGAAGCTCCTCGGCCACCACTTCGCTCATCGCCGCATGGGTGCCGGCCTCGATGCCCTTGGCGCAGACCACCACCGGCACCCCTGGTGCCAGCAGTGGCTTCAACTGGCGGCAGACGCCGCGCAGAAACTGCGACGGCACCACCAGCAACAGTGCATCGTTGGCGACGATCCGCGCCAGTTCGCTGGTCGGCTCGATCCCTTCCAGCGCCACATCGGGCAGATAGACAGTGTTGTGGCCATCGCGCTGGATGGTGCGCGCCACCTCGGGCTCATGCGCCCACAACATCGCCTGACGCCCCGCCCGCCGCGCGGTCACAGCCAGCGCGGTTCCCCATGCTCCAGCGCCGACGATGCCGATCCTATCCATCACAGTCCCTCCCTCCCTTGACGCTAGACTGACTGTGCCGAACAGTCGTCCCCCTCTCAGCTCGGCTTGCCAGCCTTCAACGCCGCTAGACGGTCGGCGACAGACACCGCTGCCGGCTTGCCGGCGGCTTCCGCCATGGCGGCGGCGATGTTGGCGTCGGCGGCGCCATCCGAGCCAGCCGGACGCAAGGCGGCGGCTTTCATCTTCGCCGCTTCGGCTTCGATCTGGCTTTTCTTGGTGTTTTCCTGCATGGCGGTCAGAGCGATGTTCAGGCTGTTGGCCCGCGTCGACAGACCGGCGGCGCGCTTGGCGGCTTCGGCCTGACGCTCGGCCATTTCTTTCTGCCGCTCGGCGGAGTCCTGCTGCAACCGCGCCTGTTCCAAGGCGCGTTGAGCCCCCAGCAACTGATCGCGGGTGTCGTTGTACTCGGTCTCCAACTGGTCGAGCAGCTGCTTGGCCAAATCGGCGTCCTGCTGGTCGAGGTTGGACTTGCCCTGCAAGGCCTCCAGCTCGCTGACCAGGGTGGTCAGGCTGTGGTCCAGCGAAGCCTTGGTGGCGGCGTCGGCGGTCGCCGTCTTGCTTTGCAGGATGTCGGCGGCGGCGAGTTTTTGGTCATAGGCGGCCTTGTCGTTGGTCACCGTGGCGGCCTTGGCGGCATAGGTCTGGCGCGCTTCGGCCAGATCCTTGCCGCAAGCATCCAGATGGTCCTCGATGGTCTTCAACTCGGCCTTGGCCGCGCCCTCGGGATCGAGGCCGACATAGGCGCGCACGCCCGCATCGACGGCATCTTGGGCCTTGGTGCCCAGCAAGTTGCTAAAAAAGCTCATCGCGCAGTCTTTCACGGTTGTTGAGGGTCACAGGAAAGATAAGGCGCTGGGATTGATCGCCAAGCCCACATGTATCTCGATCGCCGCCGAATCGGTATTTTCGACGGTGGACAGCAACACATATTCGCCTTCCGGTGTCGGCCCGCCCGGTGCGGCGAGGCGGCGGGCGTAGAGCATGGCTTGCCGTTGAAGCTTGCGCGGATGGCCGTCCAGGGTGCGCGCCAGCGTCTCGGTCAGGGCTTGCGGGGCGACCCGCGCCGCTCCGGGGCTCCACAGGCGTTGATAGACCTGCCCGGAGGGGATCTGGAAATCCGGCGCGCCGATCAAGCCGCGTGCATCGTCAAGCCAGACCGCCCAATCATCGGGGGTTATGCGGTCGAACAGCAAATAGACGCGGGCCTCGCGCACCTCTTTCACCGCTTTGAAGTCGTCGAACAGCAAATCGAGATGGACGAAACCCTCGAAGCCGTCGCCGCCATCGAAGGCGATATGCTCCCAAACAATGCCGCTGGGGGTGGTCATGCGGCCCACCGACTCGACGGTGACCTGTTCGGGCGGCATCGGCAGGATCGAGCCGGCGGCTCCGGCCAGCACGAAGGGCGCGATGTCGAGCTTGAGCTTGGCGCCGGGATGCACCGCCGGCAGCGGCTCCTCGGTTTGCTTCGAGGCGAAGGCCGCTTTGAGCAAGGTCTTGGCGGCGGAAAAATCAACCATGGTCAGGCTCTCCGGCCAGAGAAAAAGCGGAAGGCGCCATAGGCCCCGCCGCCGATCACGACGAACCACAAAATATTGCGGAAAGGATGCGGCTCCGGCTCGGCGGGGCTGGCGAGGGCGGTGGCCTGCGGGCCTTCCTCTGCCAATTTATGATCCATCTCGTCCAGTCGTCCGCGCAATTCGGCGTTTGTGGCGGCCTGCTGGTCGGCCTCGCGGCGCCAAGCGCGGTAATCGTCGCTGTCGCGGTGTGACATCAAAGTCGCCATGACCGCATGATCGGCCAAGTTCTCGATCATCATCCACCAGACGATGCCGCTGATCCCCGATGATCCGCTGCCGTAATAGGGCGGCGTCGCCGGCACATATGAGGGCCGCGACCATGCCGTATCGGGGCGCGGCTGCCAGTTGGAGGTCGGCGCGGCAGGCGCCTTGCTGGCCTTATAGGCGTCCAACGACGCTTTCGAGGTTTGCTGGCTGACGGCCTTGTCGTTGGCGCTGCCCAGGCCCGACAGCGATCCTCCTGCCGCCGGCGCGGTGGCCGACAGGCTGGGACTGCCATAGCCGCTGGAACTCGGTTTGCTCGACGCGCCCAGCGACGGGCTGCCATAGCCGCCGCCGGAACTCGATTTGCTGGAATAACTCGACGACGACCGGCTGGAACTGGAGCTAAAGCCGCCCTTGGCCTCGACCGTTGACGGCAGCAGGGCGAAACATAAGGCGACCGCCAGAGATAGCCCCTGGATCGATCGGCGAGACAGCAGCGACATCATTGGCTCAATTCCCAGGTTCGGCGGGCGTCCGCGTCACAGTAAAAACATGCCGGGGCGGTTTCAACTGAAATGGCCGAAGTGGGGATCAAGCTTGGCTGGCTCAGGCGGTTCCGACCATGTTTGCGGCCTCCTGGCGACCCAATTCATCGGCCAGCACTCCCAACAGCTCGACCACCGTGGCCGATGCGGCGTTCATGTCCTCGACGGCCTTGAGGGCGTCGTCGATCCGATTTTCAGCGGCGCAGGCCAAAGCGCGCTTGGCGCAGGCATGCACCTGCTCGTGCGGACCCATCACCGCCTTATAGGCTGTCGTCGATAGCACCGCTTGGTTGTCGATGCCGTCATACCATTTGCCCAAGCGGCAGGTGTGGTGATCAGGCACGCCACCGGCGGCGAAGGTGGTCCGCTGAAGCACGCTCTCCAGCACCCGCCGTTTGAAGGCGATATGGTCGTTCTTGGCGATTTCCACCAGCAGCGCCCCCGAGCCCAGGCTGACATAGGTGGCCACCTGACTGTCGAGATGCTCGCTCATGCGATGCATGTCGCCCAGCACCGCATCCAGCCGCGCATTGTTGGCTTGGGCCAGTTCGACCACATGGGCAGTGCCGACCGCCAAATCGCCGGCGGTGTTGGACTGCGAGGCCAGCACGCCGGAAATCCCGGTGACCCGAGACTGCACCGCGCCTACCTGATCGGCGATGCCGTGCAATTGGCGGCCCAATTCGCCGACCTGCGCCTGGCCTTCCACCACGGCGGTGGTGCTTTGGCCGATAGCGGCGACGATGTCGCCCATTTCCTCCTGCAACGCTTCGATGCGGCTGCGGATATCCTCGGTGGCGCGCGCCGTCTGGTTGGCCAGTCCCTTGACCTCGTTGGCGACCACGGCGAAGCCCTTGCCAGCCTCGCCGGCCCGCGCCGCCTCGATGGTGGCGTTAAGCGCCAGCAGATTGGTTTGCCGCGCCACGGCCTCGATATCGGTGACGATATTGCCGATCTGCGCCGAGGCTTCGGTCAGCCCTTGTACCTTGGCGCCGGCGCTGTCGACGGCGACGACGATATGGGCAAAGGCCGACAGGGCGCTTTCGCTGGCCCCCAATCCGTTATTGGCGGCGTCGCCCGCGCGTCCAGCGCCTTCGGCGGCGTCGCCGCTATCGGCCGAAATCGCCGAGATCGACTGACGCATGGCGCTGACGGCGGTCGCCATGGTGGTCACCTCTTCCGAGGACAGGTCGATTTCACGCTTCATCTTGGACAGCGAAATCATCGCTTCGTTGCCCAGGATGGCCGCCTGCACCAGCGAGCGCAGCATGTTCCGCTGCATCGAATAGCGTTCCAGGTCGACCTTTTCACGTAGAGCCTGCCGCTCGGCTTCGGAACGGTCCAGTTGTCGGCGATCTTCGGCGATTTCGGCCAGAATTGCCGCCACCGGTCCGAATTCGTCGCCACGGTCGATGCGCAGGGTCAGATCCGCCCCGGTGCCGCCGGCATTGATGGCGTCGATGTCGCGGTGCAGCGCTTTGAAGCCGACATTGATGCTGTGCGTGATGATGACGCCGACGGCGCCCACCACCACCAGCAGAACCACCAGCAGGCCGACGCGGCGCAGCAGGTCGGAGTGATAGGCGGCATCCACATCGTCGATGTACAGCCCCGAGCCGATGACCCAGCCCCAAGGGGCAAAGG
>DATGZW010000173.1:0-2309 GCA_035297005.1 Patescibacteria group bacterium | reverse complement strand
ATCGGCACCAGCACGATCATCAACAGCGCCGCCGTCATCGCCGCCAGGATCTCCCACAACACAGCGTCGCCGGGGTTCTCCAACTGTTGGGCCAGCAGAATCGATTCGATGATCTGCGCATGAACCTCGACACCGGGGATCTGGCGCTCGGTGGCAATGGCGCGGATATCGCCCAAGCCCACAGCCGAGGTTCCGACGATGGCCAACTTGCCGGCCACCCGCGCCGGGTCGAAGCTGCCGTTGATCACATCCTTGGCCGACAGGTACAGCGACGAGTCATGGTGGCGGGAGTAAATCCAGATGCGGCCCTGTCCATCGGTTTCGACCTTGCCGCCGCCCAGCTTGATGAACTTGATGCCGTCGATTTCGGTGCGGATGCCGAAGCTTTCACCGGCGGTGGCAAGGCGCAGCAGCTCCAGCGACAGGGTCGGATACAGCGCATCGCCATCGGTCACCACCGCCGGGACGCGGCGCACCACGCCGTCGGTTTCGGGGGTCACGGTGAACACGCCCCAACCGCTGCCGGCATGGTCGATCAGCGAGGTGTTGCGCAGCACCGATTGGAAGTACGAACCGCGAGACATCAGCCAGGGCAGCGGATCGCCGATCCGGCCCCAGGTCGGCGGCTTCGGCGGCGGTTGGTCGGTCGCGCGCGGCGGCTTGTCCACCTGACCGGCCATGCCCAGCACCACCCGGCTTTGCCGCAGGGTTTGCGCCAGAATTTCGTCATTGGAGGGCATCGCCGCCAGCCGCTTCGCCGTCTCGCCGTCGATGCCGGGGACCGATTGGGCCACCTTGTCGGGTGACATGCGGTCGGGCTCGGCGAACACCACGTCGAAGCCGATGGCGGCCACGCCGGCCGTCGTCAGGTTCTGCACCATCTGGGCGATGACGGTGCGCGGCCACGGCCATTGGCCGATCTCGGCCAGACTGTCGTCGTCCAAATCAACCACCACCACCGGAGCCGGGTTGGGTGCTTCGCGCGGCTTCCATTGCTGGTAAAGATCGAAGGTCTTGGCCCGCATGATCTCCAGCACCGAGGGATCGGCGATGCGGAAGGCGATCAGCAGCGCCAGCACCACCAGCCCGACCAAGCGCCCGCCGCCCAGCAGGCGTTTCCACCAGCCGGCCTTGAACATCCCCCAGTTGCGCAATTGCACGGCCATTTCCCCATCCCCCATGCCGGTCGCGGCCCTGGACCGAACGCTACATCAAAAGGAGTATCAGGCCAGAACTTTTTGTTTGCATCGGGGCGGGCCGCCGCCCCAAATGAGGCCCATGAAAAGCATCATCCAGCCGTGGCTCGCGCCCGTCGTCGCCCCCCTTAAAGCGGTGTTCCGCGAGGTGCTGTTGGTGTCGCTGTTCGTCAACGCCCTGGCGCTGGCGGTGCCGGTGTTCATCCAGCAGGTTTACGACCGCGTCGTCGCCCATGCCGGCATCAGCACCTTGAAGGGACTGGTCATCGGCATGGGGCTGGTGCTGGTGTTCGACTATGTGCTGCGCCAGTCGCGCGCCCGCATTCTGCAAACGGTGGCGCTGAAGATCGATGTCGAGGTCGGCCAGATGCTGTTCGACAAAGTCCTGGCCCTGCCCCTGCGCACGCTGGAAAGCCGGCCAGCGGCGTTCTGGCAATTGCTGTTCCGCGACGTCGATGTGATTCGCAACACGCTGTCGGGAGCCTCGGCGCTGCTGGTGCTGGATCTGCCGTTCATCCTGCTGTTCCTGGCGGTGATCTTTATCGTCGCCGAGCCGATCGCCTGGGTCTTCGTCTCGGTGTTTCCGCTGTTCCTGGCCCTGGCTTGGCGCTCCGGCGCGTCGCTGAACGAGGCCAACGTTACTGAGAAGACCCGTCAGGGCAACCGCGATACCCTGCTGGCCGAAATGATCGCCGGCCGCACCACCATCAAGGCGCTGGCGCTCGACCGCGCCGTGCGGCCGATGTGGGACGAACGCCAAGCCTCGACCATCGAGCAATCAATGCTGCGCGGCGCCCGCGCCGACGGCTATGTCAATCTGGCCAGCCTGCTGACGCTGTCGACCAACATCATGATGACCAGCGTCGGCGCGGTGTTCATCATCGAGCAAAAGCTGACCATGGGCGCGCTGGTCGCCTGCAACATGCTGGTGGCCCGCCTGCTGACGCCGCTCAATCAGTTGGTCGGGGCGTGGCGCAGCATGTCGAACTTCCGCCAGTCGATGGGCCGCATCGGCGCATTGCTGGCCGAAGAGGAAGAGCGCCGCGATTCGGCCTTGCGGATGGAGCGGCCCAAGGGTGGGCTGAGCCTGTCCGATGTCGCCTTTTCCTATGA
>DATGZW010000172.1:0-2998 GCA_035297005.1 Patescibacteria group bacterium | reverse complement strand
CGCAAGCGTGGATGTGGAACGAGATCGCCGAAAACCTGATGCTGCGCTTCCGCGCCCATCCGCGTGTTACCGCTGTGCTGGCCGAAATCGAGGGGCGTGTCGCGGCTGGAAGCGCTACTCCGACGGCAGCGGCACAGAGTTTGCTCAATGCCTTTCTCGACACGGCGAACCTAAGGGCTTAGAACCAAATGAACGGTCGGGCGTATTGCCGGTGTTGTTCGCAAAGGCAAGGTGATTAGATGATAACCGCTGACGAAGAGGACCAGCTCAAACAAGAGTTGGTTGGGCTTTTCGGCCATATGGCCCGGATGCGGCGCGAACTTGCCGTGCTTCAGGCGCCGGGCGAAGGCAAGGGCGATTTCGCCTCGATGGCCGATACCTTGGACGCCATCGTCGAAAATACCGAAACCGCCAGCAACACCATCCTGGAAAGCATGGAGACCATCGAGGATCTGGTCACCAAGCTGCGGGCCAAGGGCGATCCAGACACCACCATGCTGTGCGACAAAATCACCGATCGCGCCAACATGGTGTTCGAGGCCTGTTCGTTCCAGGATCTGACCGGCCAGCGCATCACTCGCGTCGTCTCCTCGCTGAAGTTCATCGAGGAGCGCGTCAACACCATGGTGCGCATGTGGGGTAAAGAGGAACTGGCCAAGGTGGTCGCCGAGGTGCAAAAGGGCGCCACCCCCGTCGATGCCGACAAGGCGTTGCTGCACGGCCCGCAACGTTCGAATGAGGCAATCAGCCAAGCTGACGTCGATAAACTGTTCAGCCAGGACGATATCGACAAGCTCTTCGGCTGAGGAGAGTCAGATTCTCCTTGACGCCTGACCGCTCGCACCGTAAAAACCCGGCTCTCCCAGCCGACCGCTTGGTTGAAGAATAAGAGGGTTATGCTCATGTCCCGTCGTTGTGTCGTCACCGGCAAGGGTGTGTTGACTGGCAATAATGTCAGCCACGCTAACAACAAGACCCGTCGCCGTTTCCTGCCCAACCTGCAGGAGACCGCCGTGTTGAGCGACGCGCTGAACCTGCAGGTTCGGCTGCGCGTTTCGACCAATGGTCTGAAGACCATCGAGCACAATGGCGGCATTGACGCCTTTCTGCTGTCGGTCACCGATTCCAAGCTGACCGTCGAGGCTCGCCGCCTGAAGCGCCGCATCGAGAGCGCTTTGGAAAAGAAAGCCGCCGTCTGATCCGCTTGCGGTCAACGAATTAAGGCCCGCTCCCATCAGGGAGCGGGCCTTTTCGCGTTGATCCTCTTATCAAGCGGGGGCGTCGATTGTATATCTAGGCGGTATTCCAAACCCAAAGGATATCGTCATGATCGAACGCCGAAGCGTGCTGAAGGGACTGGCCAGCTTGCCGCTGGCGGCAGTGCTGGCCGACCCGCGACAGGCCCATGCCGTCGCCGAAACCACGTCTCTGGTCAAGATTAGGACCAAAGGCGGCCAGGATGTCGCCGGCGCGCTGGCCAAGCCGGCCAAGCTGCCGGCACCGGTCGTCGTGCTGGTGCATGAGTGGTGGGGGCTGAACGACCAGATCAAGGCCACCGCCAATGAACTGGCCAACCAGGGCTATCTGGTGCTGGCTCTCGACCTGTTCCAGGGGCGCGTCGCCGCCACTCCCGACGAAGCGCGCGCTCTGGTGCAGTCGGTCCAGCCCGATGCGGCGCTTGACACGGTGACCTCGTGGATCGAGTGGGCGCGCAACCACCAGGACGGCACCCGCAAGGTTGGCGTGGTCGGCTGGTGCTTTGGCGGCGGCTGGGCGTTGAATGGCTCGGTGGCGGCTCCCGTCAATGCCACGGTGGTGTATTACGGCAAATGCGACTTGCCGCCCGAGAAATTGGCCCGCCTCATGGGGCCGGTGCTGGGCCATTTCGGCAGCCGGGACACCTATATCGACAAACCCATGGTGGATCGCTTCGAGACGGCCATGCATCGGGCCGGGCGGCCCTACAAGGTCTATTGGTACGATGCCGGCCACGCCTTTGCCAATCCCACCGGCGACAACTTCAACAAGCCCGACGCGCAATTGGCGTGGACGCGCACCACCGAGTTTCTGCGGGCCAATTTGGCCAAGTGAAGATGCGCCCATGCGGACCGCCGTTGGGCTTGATATCCAGCACGAGCGGGCTATAATGCGGCCCATTGCATGGCCGTATGCAGACGGTAAGCGGGCATAATGCAGCGCGGCAGGCCAGGCAGGACCGATATGTCGCGGCTTGGAGCCGCGAGGAGGGGGCCGATGAACGCTTTCCAGACTTACGAAGCCATGATGCTGTTGGCCATGGCGCGCTTCACCTTGGATTTCGCTAATTGCTTTCGCGGTCCGGTGGCTTGCAAGCAACGACCTGCTGACCGAAGCACGCCGTCTGGTGCGCCGGCAGCCAAGCAGCCCTGACGGAGCCGTATTGCCCATGAAAAAAGGCCCGGTGTCGCCACCGGGCCTATTCTTCATGCCGGTCTGAGCGGGGCCGTTTAGGCGACCGCCGCACCGTGGCAATGCTTGTACTTCTTGCCGGAACCGCAGGGGCAGGGCGCATTGCGCGAGGTCGAGCCCCAGGTGGCGGGATCGTTGAGATCGATCGGCGCGGTGCGGGTCGGCTGTTGCAGGACTAGCCCGGCTTCCGCGGCGGCGGCGGCGCGGCGCTCGGCAAAGGCCGGGTCTTCGCGGCTTTCGACCACACCCGATTGCGGGCGCGGCGCGAAGGCGTCCTCGGTCGGCGCGTCATCCATGCGCAGTTCGATATGGGCCAGCAGCGCGGTGATCTTTTCGCGCAGCAGGGCCAGCATTTCGCCGAACAGGTTGAAGGCTTCCTGCTTGTATTCGTTCAGCGGGTCGCGCTGGCCATAGGCGCGCAGCCCGATACCTTGGCGCAGATGGTCCAGCGTCAGCAGATGGTCCTTCCACGACTGGTCGAGCACCTGCAAAAGCAGGCTCTTTTCGACCATGCGCATGATGTCGGGGCCGTAATTGGCGGCTTTTTCCG